>JBMLQR010000123.1:0-38218 GCA_049241465.1 Saprospiraceae bacterium
TCTTATACCATAAGTACCAGGGTATTCACAACGGATACTGATAAGGTTTTATAAAACAACGAATAAGAACTTTTTCTTTTTACAGAATTAAGGTGTTGTTTTTTTTAAATTGCAGTATCTAATCTATATTTTAGTGTAAATAAGTAAATTTGAGCTAAATTTGTAAAAAAAATATCATGGCCGGATTCGAAATTGAAGGAAAACTTGTCAAAGCTTATGACATGGAAGTTAAAGGAACAGGTAGTTTCAGAACAAGAGAATTTGTAATAGAAACAATGGAAACTTATCCTCAGTTCGTAAAATTTCAATCTGTTCAAGATAAATGTGATCTATTAAATCAATTTCAGGAAGGAGAAATCATAAAGGTTTCTTTTGATTTGAGAGGCAGACAATGGCAGGATAAATATTTTACCAATCTGAACGCCTGGCGTATTGAAAAATCAAGTAATAGCTCCTCTCCTTCGGCGGCACCAAGTGGCAATGCCTCAGGTAGTTTTGATAATACTCCTTCGTCTTTCCCTACTTCAACCTCTTCGGGATTATCGTCAGCAGAAGCAGAAGATTTACCTTTCTAAATATCATTGGATTTCATTTTTTAACGGAGGGAAAATTTTATTTTTTGAATGTGAATTCAAGATAAAGGGTGTTTTCAATGAGAAAATAAAGTTACGCTATGAAAAAAATCGGTATTTTATACGGCATGGAGAATTCATTTCCTGAGGCTTTTGTAGCACGGGTGAATGAAAAACTAGGTAAAAATATAGCTGAATCTGTTCGTATTGATAAATTATTGCAAGGAAGGGAGACAGAATATTCTGTAATCATTGACCGTATTTCTCAAGATGTTCCCTTTTATAGAGCCTATTTAAAAAATGCGGCATTACAAGGTACTGCCGTTATAAATAATCCTTTCTGGTGGAGTGCCGATGAAAAATTTTTCAATAATTGTTTAGCTAAATCATTAGGTGTTCCCGTACCAGAAACAGCGTTACTGCCCTCAAAAGATAATCCGGATAATACCACCTCACAATCGTTTAGGAATTTAAAAATGCCTTTGGATTGGCAAGGAATGTCTGACGAGGTTGGTTTTCCAGCTTATATGAAACCTCATGACGGTGGAGGTTGGAAAAATGTTTATCAGGTGGATAGTCTGGAGGATATGTGGCAAAAGCATAATCAGACAGGTCAACTGGTTATGATGTTACAGGAAGAGATAAAGTTTGACGATTATTTTAGGTGTTATGCTATTGGAGGAAGTGAGGTGAGGATTATGCCTTATAATCCGCTGAATCCTCATGAGTCTCGTTACAACGCGGCTATTCAGGCAAAGGGAGAGGAGGCGAAGAAATTATTAAGTACCATAGAAGATTATGTTCTTAGGTTAAATATTGCCCTTGGGTATGATTTCAATACAGTAGAATTTGCAGTGCGGGATGGAATTCCTTACGCTATCGATTTTTGTAATCCAGCACCAGATGCTGATATTAACTCAGTTGGACAGGAAAATTTTGAATGGGTGGTTGAGGCTGCTGCAAATCTGGCTATCCGCAAGGCGGAGGCTTTCAAGCCAAATACCATGAACCTTACCTGGGGAACCTTTGTTTCCCATGCAGTCATTGGAGAACGAGTACCTGGCTTGGGTTGATTTTATCCAGCAAAGGATTCTCCCGAATTAAACGAAAATGAAATGAAAAATCCTATACATATTGCTGTTTTGGATTTATATAATCAATTCCCAAATGAAGGGATGCGATGTATTAAGCAGTTGTTGGAAGAATTAACTGCCAGTAATTCCTGGGTTAAAAAGGTAGATTATTTTGATGTCAGGGCGAAGGGTGAAATTCCGAACCCAAATGAATATGATATTTTTATTTCATCAGGTGGACCAGGTGATCCAAAGTTAACGGGTGAACACTGGGAAGATAAATATGTAAAATTAGTTGATAATTGTCTGGAGCACAATAAGATAGCGTTAAGAAAGAAATATATATTTTTTATTTGCCATTCATTTCAGGTTATGGTCCAGCACTGGGGACTAGCGGAGGTAAACAAAAGAAAATCAACCTCATTTGGTGTCATGCCTGTTCACAGAATAGGCATGGGACTGGAAGAACCTTTATTTGAAGGGCTCGATGAACCTTTTTATGTGGTTGATTCTCGAGACTATCAGGTTGTTCAACCTAATCGAAGTAAGTTACAGGAGTTTGGAGCCAGCGTAATTTGTCTTGAAAAATTCCGACCTACCATTCCATTAGAACGAGCCATCATGGGCATTCGCTTTTCAAAAGAAATGATAGGAACTCAATTTCATCCTGAAGCAGATCCCGTGGGAATGGCACATTATCTGAAACAGGATGAAAAAAAGAAAATAGTCATTTCTCACCATGGAGAAGAAAAATATTTCGAGATGCTCGAGCATTTATATGACGACGACAAAATAAAAAGCACACACAATACTATATTACCTAAATTTCTGGATTTTGCTGTACAAGAGTTACAACAAAACGAACAGGAAAAGAGTAATATTAAGCATCAACACGCGCGTATTTAGCATTACTTTCAATAAATGCTCTTCTTGGAGGAACTTCATCACCCATAAGCATAGTAAAGACTCTATCGGTTTCAATAACATCTTCTATGGTCACCTTTCTCAGAATTCTTCTGGTTGGATCCATGGTAGTTTCCCAAAGCTGTTCGGCGTTCATTTCACCTAAACCTTTATAGCGCTGTGTTTTTACAGAATTATCACTTTCTGAGCTTCCGCCAAATTCCAGAATGGTTGCTTTTCTTTCCTCATCATTCCAGCAGTAACGTTCGTTTTTACCTTTTTTCACCAAATAGAGGGGTGGTGTTGCGATATAAATATAGCCTTGTTCGATAAGAGGTCGCATATAGCGGAAGAAGAAAGTAAGAATCAGTGTAGTGATATGGCTTCCATCCACATCGGCATCGGTCATAATTACTACTTTGTGATATCTTAGTTTTGTAATATTCAAAACGCGTTCACCTTGATCATTTTCCTCAATACTTACCCCAATGGCGGTAAACATATTTTTAATCTCCTCATTTTCATAGATTCTGTGTTCCATGGCTTTTTCCACATTGAGGATTTTACCTCTTAGGGGAAGAATAGCCTGGGTATGTCTGTCGCGGCCCTGTTTAGCAGTTCCACCGGCAGAATCACCTTCTACGAGGAACAACTCAGAGTCGTGAGGATCTTTAGAAGCACAGTCTGACAATTTTCCTGGTAAACCACTACCTGTCAGTACATTTTTTCTTTGAACCATTTCTCTGGCACGTCGGGCGGCGTGACGTGCAGCGGCGGCCAGGGTGACCTTTTCCATAATTTTACGGGCTTCCCTTGGATTTTCTTCCAAATAGGCACGCAAAGTATCTGCAACACATTGAGAAACGACGGAAGTAACTTCGGAGTTACCCAGTTCGCCTTTAGTCTGACCTTTAAATTGAGGCTCGGGTACTTTTACAGAAATGACGGCTGTTAAACCCTCTCTGAAATCTTCCCCAGAAATTTCATCTTTTATTTTTTTAAAAAAGCCACCATCATCACCGTATTGTTTTAATACTCGGGATAGGGCTAAGCGGAACCCTTTTACATGGGAACCACCTTCGCGGGTGTGAATGTTATTAACGTAGGAGTAAATATTTTCCTGATAGGAATTATTATATTGAAGCGCTACTTCTACCTCAATATTATCTTTAGTTCCTAAAACGTAAATAGGTCTTTCCGTTAATAAAACTTTATTATTATCAGCATACCTTACGAATTCAACCAACCCCCCTTCCGAGTGAAAAGTTTCGGTTTTTTCTGTTCGCTCATCTAAAAGAGTAAGTGTTAGTCCCTTATTTAAGAAACTCAACTCACGCATTCTGCCTGTTAAAACCTCACTTTTGATATCTGTGGTTTCAAATATCGTAGCATCGGGCTTAAACGTAATGGTTGTTCCACTTCGGTCAGATTCGCCAATAATCTGAACCTCGGTAATAGGTTTTCCTTTGCTGTAAGATTGGGTAAAAATTTTCCCTTCTCTCTCCACTTTTGCCACCAATAAATCGGAAAGTGCGTTAACACAAGAAACGCCTACGCCGTGTAAACCTCCGGAAACTTTGTAAGTGTCCTTGTCAAATTTACCTCCGGCATGCAATACGGTCATGACGACCTCCAAAGCAGATTTTCCCAGTTTTTGGTGCATACCCGTAGGAATACCTCTACCATTATCTTTGACAGAAACGGAATTATCTAAGTGGATTATGGTATCGATGGTGTCACAATGGCCAGCAAGATGCTCGTCAATGGAATTATCAATAACCTCCCACACAAGATGGTGAAGACCTTTAGTATCGGTACTTCCGATATACATTCCAGGCCTTTTTCTTACCGCTTCAAGACCTTCCAGTGCTTGAATATTGCTTGCACCATAGTCCGTCTTTTGTTCTATATGTGCTTGATTAATTTCGTTTTCCATAAATGCAAATATACGAAAAATAGTGAAGTCTTTTTGCTTTAATTAACACATAATGATGCTATTTTTTAGCTTTGTGGGAAAGAATTTTTTAGCGCTTATATGTAATTATGTATGAATAAATCTGAAGTGTTTTTGTCTATTGAAATAAATCAATTAAGTGAATTATCATCGGCAGCTACTTTAATTTTAAATGCATGTAAAGATTATAAGATATTCGCTTTTCACGGGGAAATGGGGGCAGGTAAAACTACTTTCGCCCGCGTGTTTTGTGAAGTCCTTGGTAGTAAAGACTGGGTTAGTAGTCCAAGTTTTTCTATCGTGAATGAGTATGAATACGTCAATAATGAGGGAAGGGGTAAAATTTATCATTTTGATTTGTATAGATTAGGATCATTGGAGGAGGCTTTACAAATGGGTATTTTGTCCTATTTGGAAAGTGGAGATTATTGCCTCATTGAATGGCCTGAGCTTATGTCAGAGCTTTTACCTGAGGATACAATCAAGATATCTTTTACGGCTATGGAAAATGAATCCCGAAAATTACAGGTTGTTCCTTTTTTTTCGCAACTTTAAGAATTAAATAAAATATTATGCGAAAAATCATTGGTTTATTTCTCTTTATAGTCTTTTACACTCCTCATTTTGGTCAAAATGTTACCAGGAAGTTGGAAAACATCAATTTTTCAAAGGTTACTATTGAAGACGCATTCTGGAAGCCCCGAATGGAAAAAGTAGCAGATGTTACTATTCCCGTTTGTATGGATCAAACAGAATTTAAAACACCGCGTATTCGAAATTTTGAAATTACGGCGGGCTTGCGCAAAGGAGATTTTGAAGGTATTTTTTATGACGATTCTGATGTTTTTAAAGCCCTGGAGGCGATCGCCTATTCCCTGAAAGTAAAAGCTAATCCAGATATTGAAAAAAGAGCCGATGGTTGGATCGATAAAATTGCGGCATCCCAGCAATCCGATGGTTATATCAATACTTTTTACACATTGAAGGAACCAGACAAGAAATGGAGCGACATGAGTATGCACGAAGATTATAACGGAGGGCATTTGATTGAAGCGGGCGTCGCCTATTTTAATGCCACAGGGAAAAGGAAATTATTGGATGTGGCTATTAAGTTTGCAGACCATTTCGATGCTCTTTTTGGTCCTGGAAAAAGACATTGGGTGACCGGTCATCAGGAATTGGAACTGGCTTTAGTGAAGTTATATAAAACAACAGGAAATAAGAAATATCTTAATCTGGCAGATTGGCTCCTTTCTGAAAGAGGCCATAAACATGCCGTGGGTTATACCTGGACCGATTGGAAGGACACCGCTTATGCCCAGGATGTATTGCCTGTTAAACAACAAACTCAAATTACAGGTCACGCCGTTAGGGCCATGTATTTATATACCGGCGCCGCCGATGTTGCCGCTATGACTGGTGATGGCGAATATTTTAAGGCAATGAAAACAGTTTGGGAAGACGTCGTTCATAGAAATATGTATGTCACCGGCGGTATTGGTTCGTCGGGAAGTAATGAAGGATTTAGTATCGACTATGACCTACCCAATGAAAAGGCCTATTGCGAAACCTGTGCCTCCGTGGGTATGGTTTTTTGGAATCAGAGAATGAATGCGTTAAGTGGAAATGCACAGTATATTGATGTGCTGGAAAAGGTGTTGTACAATAGTGCTTTAGATGGCTTGTCCTTTGAAGGAGATCGGTTTTTTTATGGGAATCCGCTCGCATCAAATGGGCAGCATTTTAGAAAAGAATGGTTCGGTACCGCTTGTTGTCCTTCAAATATTGCCAGATTAGTTGCCTCCCTGGGTGATTATGTTTACGGTGTTTCTGAGAAAGATATTTATGTGAATTTATTTATTGGTAGTTCAACTTCTTTAACGGTTCAACAAACGAAAGTTGACCTTCGTCAGGTTACGGAATACCCTTGGAACGGAAAGGTTGCTTTGGAGGTAAATCCATCGAAAAATAGTTCCTTCGCTTTGCGCATTCGCCTGCCAGGATGGTTAAAAGGGCAAGCAGTGCCAGGAGATTTATACCAGTTTAAAGAGGTGAATTCTCAGCAGATAACCATTTTACTAAACGGTGTGTCTGTTCCTTATAAAGAGGAATTGGGTTATGCTGTTATTGAAAGAGAATGGCGTAAGGGGGATAAAATTTCTTTTGACCTGCCTATGGAGGTGAAAAGAGTAACCGCAAGACCAGAAGTGAAAGCAGCGAATAATAGAGTGGCGTTGCAAAGAGGTCCAATCATTTATTGTGTAGAAGGGACTGATAATGAGGGAAAAGCATGGCATTTTGTATTGCCTGACAATGAACCTGTTAAGGCTGCTTTTGATAAAAATATGCTGGGAGGTATTATGACTTTGCAATTTAATGCGCCTTCTGTGAAAATATCAGCAGATGGACTCAATGTGAGTACTTCAAAACAAAATATTACTGCCATTCCTTACTTTTCCTGGTGTAACAGAGGTCAAACGCCTATGCAGGTGTGGCTGCCAACCAAAATGAAGGATATTAAAGTAAATTATTGACGCAAATAAATTTTTAAATGACAGATCAAATCAGGTTTGAGGGGAATAAGGCATTTGCGCTGGAAATGGATTCGAAGGATGAGCTTAGAAATTTTAGGGATCAATACCATATTCCCAAAAAAGAGGGGAAGGATGCCATTTACTTTTGTGGTAATTCTTTAGGCCTACAGCCGAAAGAAGCTGCTGGTTTGGTTGAAAATGAAATGAACCGTTGGCGGGACTTAGGTGTAGAGGGACATTTTAAAGGAGAATGGCCATGGACGCAGTACCATAAGGCTGTAGTTCACCCTGCTATGGACATTGTGGGAGCCAAAGAGGAGGAGATTATTCACATGAATACGTTGACCGTTAACCTACATTTGTTGATGGCCAGTTTTTATAAACCAACGAAAGACAGGCATCTTATTATCATGGAAGCCGGTGCTTTTCCATCTGATCAATATGTTGTTGAAAGTCAGGTTCGTATGCATGGTTTTGATCCTGAAACGAGTATCGTAGAAGTTTCACCTGTGGAAGGCGAAACGCTTATTTCCACAGATCAAATAAAGGAGCTTATTAGGAAAAATGGAGATAGAACGGCACTGGTTTTGTTTGGGGGCATTCAATATTTTACAGGTCAGTGCCTTGATATGGCTGAAATTTCCAAAGTAACACACGAAACGGGTGCTTTTTTGGGATTAGACCTTGCTCATGCAGTAGGAAATGTACCTTTGAAGCTTCATGAATGGGGGGTAGATTTTGCGGCTTGGTGTACTTACAAATATCTGAATAGTGGGCCAGGTGCTATTGGAGGAGTTTATATTCACGAAAAATACGCGACAGATCCTACCTTTCCACGATTAGCCGGATGGTACGGTTACAACGCAGCTACGCGTTTTTTAATGCAGAAAAAATTTCAGGCGACACCAACGGCAGAAGGTTGGCAGCTGAGTAATGCACCCATTTTATCATTTGCTCCACTTATAGCCAGTCACTCTTTATTTCAACAAGCGGGCATGGAAAGGCTTAGAAATAAGAGTGTTAGGTTAACCAGTTATTTAACTTACTTACTGGATAGTATTCCCGCGAAGGAGAGGGTTTTTGAGATTATTACGCCTCGGGAATCATCTGCAAGAGGGGCACAATTATCTTTATTTACAGATCATCAGGGTAAAGCCCTTTTCCAATATTTGTCGGAACGAGGCGTAGTTTGTGATTGGCGGGAAAACAATCTGACCGAAAAAGGAGTAGGCGCAGCGGGTGTTATCCGTGTTGCGCCTACTCCTATGTATAATACTTTTGAAGAAGTTTATCAGTTTGCTGATTACGTTTCTTCCTTTTGCGGGCGGTAAATATTACCGTCCGTGGCAATTTTTATATTTTTTACCGCTTCCACAGGGACAGGCGTCGTTACGACCTACTTTAGGTTCCTGACGGCGTATGGTTTCCACTTTTACGCTACTCTGATTGGCCTCCATGGCAGCCTTTCTTCTGGCTAAATCTTCTTGTTCTCTGTCTTTATTTGTTTTAGTTTTATTAGAAATAGCTCTCATTTCTCTTGCTTGTTCAAGCGTGGTACCGTCAGAAAAAACAAGGGTACCTTTTGCCAGATAAGAAGAAACATCAGTATTTATTTCCATCACCAGGCTTTCAAAAAGCTTGTAGGCCTCCATTTTATAGATAACCAATGGGTCCTTTTGTTCGAAAGAAGCAGATTGAACCGATTCTTTTAATTCGTCCATCGCTCGTAAATGTTCTTTCCATTTTTCGTCGATGATGGAGAGAGTTACTGCCTTTTCTATATCCCTCATGATGGTTTTACCTTTAGAGTTATAGGCTTCCTCCATCTCAGCAGTAATCATGTAAGGATTTGTCCTTCCATCTGTAAAGGGAACAATGATTCTTTTGAATCGGTTACCCTGAGTTTCGTGGACATTTTTAATATGGTCGAAGAGAACCTCCTGAATGTGCTCCGATTTTCTGTGATAATAGGCTTGAAACTGGTGGAAAGTTTCTTCACTCAGATGGTTTGAGTTTTTCTTTTGAAAATCATGTTCTGAAATCTCTGGAACCTGTCCCAATAAACTAAGCATGTCTCTTCTAAACGTCTCGAAGGAACCTCCGCCTTTATGGTCATGAACAATATTTTCAATGATAGAGAAAAACATATTGTAAAGATCCACGGAAAGGCGATCGCCGAAGAGCGCATTATCTCTTTTCTTATAAATAGCTTCTCTTTGAATATTCATAACGTCATCATATTCGAGAAGGCGTTTACGAATACCGAAGTTATTTTCCTCTACTTTTTTCTGAGCTCTTTCAATAGATTTAGTAACCATAGAATGTTGAATAACCTCTCCGTCTTTATGGCCCATCTTGTCCATAAGAGAAGCAATTCTATCGGACTGAAAAAGTCGCATCAGGTTATCTTCCAGGGAAACATAAAATTGTGAGGAACCTGGGTCACCCTGGCGGCCGGAACGTCCACGAAGCTGTCTGTCAACTCGCCTCGATTCGTGTCTTTCGGTACCTATAATAGCTAATCCTCCTGCTTTTTTAACCTCATCGTTTATCTTGATATCTGTTCCACGACCGGCCATATTGGTTGCAATGGTAATTTTACCCGGACGACCTGCTTCAGCAACAATTTCTGCTTCTCTTTGATGCTGCTTTGCATTAAGTACATTATGGTCGAGACCTTTAAGCTGGAGCATCCGGCTTAACTTTTCAGATATATCAACAGAAGTGGTACCTACGAGAATTGGCTGACCGGCTTTGCTTAATAAACTAATCTGGTCTATGAGCGCATTATATTTTTCCCTATTTGTTTTGAACACAAAATCTTCGTGATCAATTCTTTGAATAGGTCTATTGGTAGGAATAACAACGACATCGAGCTTGTAAATTTGCCAAAACTCATTGGCTTCAGTTTCGGCTGTACCCGTCATACCGGCTAATTTGTGGTACATACGGAAATAATTTTGAAGAGTAACGGTAGCATAAGTTTGGGTAATTTCTCCAATCTTCACATTTTCCTTAGCTTCCAGCGCCTGGTGAAGACCGTCAGAATATCTTCTACCCTCCATCATACGTCCGGTCTGTTCATCGACAATTTTAACCTGACCCTCCATTACCACATATTCCTCGTCTTTTTCAAAAAGAGTATAAGCTTTTAAAAGCTGATTTATGGTATGTACTCTGCGCGCTTTAACGGCATAATCCTGAGCTAGCTTAGTTTTTGCGTTTTCACTATCTTCTTTAGAAAAGTCTTTTCGATTTTCAATTTCCACCATTTCAGAAACGATATCCGGAAGCATGAAGAAACTGGGATCATTGGAGTTTGTGGACAAATATTCTACGCCCTTTTCGGTAAGTTCTGTTTGTCTATTTTTTTCATCTATATTAAAAAGGAGTGGTGCATCGACCAAATGCATATTTTTGGATTGCTCCTGCATGTAATGATTCTCTGTTTTTTGTAATAAAACACGAACCCCTTCCTCGCTTAGGAACTTAATCAAAGGTCTTGCTCTTGGGAGGGAACGATAAGCCCGAAGTAGAGCCATACCTGCAGTTCCTTCCTCTACTCCAATGGCTCCGGCGGCGAATAATTTTTTTGCCTCAATCAGATATTCGTTGGCTAATTTTTTCTGTTCATTTATCAGTTTTTCAACACTTGGACGAAGCTCAAAATATTCCTGATCTTCGGCGGCTGGGCCAACGGGACCTGAAATAATAAGAGGCGTTCGCGCATCATCGATAAGAACGGAATCGACCTCATCAACCATACTGAAATGGTGTTTACCCTGAACTTTTTCTTCAGTAGTACGGACCATGTTATCACGAAGATAATCGAAACCAAATTCGTTATTTGTTCCGTAAGTTATATCGCAGCTGTAAGCTTGAATACGCTGTTCGGAGTGAGGGGTATATTTATCGATACAATCGATAGTTAAAAGGAGAAATTCCATGATTGGGCCGATCCATTCAGCATCACGACGGGCTAAATAGTCATTTACGGTAATAACATGTACCCCCAGGCCACTTAATCCATTCAGATAAGCGGGTAAAGTAGCTACAAGAGTTTTACCTTCACCCGTTCCCATTTCAGCAATTTTACCCTCATGGAGAACCATACCACCGATAAGCTGAACATCGTAATGCACCATATCCCAGGTAATGGCACCACCTGCGGCAGTCCACTGGTTTTTCCAGATTGCTTGATTTCCTGTAATAGAAACATAAGTTTTTCCGGTCTGTACGGCCAGATTTTTATCATGTTCGGTGGCAGTAACAGAAAGAGTTGAATTATTCTTAAAACGAATGGCCGTTTCCTTAACTACCGCAAAGGCCTCGGGAAGAATCTCATTTAATATAACTTCCAGTTCCTGATCCCGCTGTTTTTTTAAAGTATCAATTTCCAAGAAAAGATTTTCTTTATCGGAAAGCTCTTCAGAATCAATGGTTTGTTGACGTAAGTTTTCGATAGCGTCGTCTATATCGGAAAGATAATCACTAATTCTTTCCCGAAATTCTGTGGTCTTTTGCCTAAGCTCATCATGAGAAAGATTTTTTAATTTGTCTCCAAATTGATGAATTTGTTCAATGACAGGGTTGAATTTCAGAATATCTTTTTCCTGTTTGCTACCGAATAATTTTTGCAAAGACTTGCCTATATTTTCAAACATTTTAATTCCTATTTAGGTTAATTTTGTGAGTAGGCAAATATACGACCTTTTATAGGTATTACAAGACATAAAAAGTCATTTGTCAATGTAAATCTGAACAAATAATATGAGATAAATGAATAAAAAACATTGGGAACACCCTTTTAATGCATGGATTTATATAGGTGTCCCCGCTTATATTTTTTGGTGTTTTACATTGTCGGGCTGTGTTTTAGAAAATAATCAAAGAGACATCAGGGGTTATTATTTCCCAATGGAAAAATTGGCCAGTGGAGAAGTCTATGTTTATGAATCGGCAGGAAATACGGGCACAGACAGTGTTTACTGGTACCATAGGAGTTTTTTAAAAGGGGAACAAAAAATATTTTCGAGTACTTTTTATGAAAACTATATGGTTCCTTTGCAACAGGTACAAGAAGAGGTAGTTCGCAATGGATTACTACTAAAGGACCTGTATATTTATGACCTGCCCGATGCTGCGAAAGGGTATAAACAACAAAGAACCGAGGTTGAAATTATAGCTGGAAATAGTTTTCCCTTTGTGGTGAAAGATAGGTTTGGTATTTTTCTTTATCACATAAAATGGAAATCAAATGATAATGATTCAACTACGTATAGCGTGATAAAAAACAGGATATTTATGGGAGACACCACGTTTTCTTTAAATAAACAGGAAATTCCAGCCATTTTTTTTAGAGTAAAAGAAAAAATTGAAGTGGAAAGCGAAGGGGTAATCGGACAGTTGTTTGAGGGTATGGAAATATATGCCAAAGGTATTGGGTTGGTTTATTATGAAAAAAAGGTTTCAAAGGAGGCCATAATGGCTTATCGGTTTGTAAGGGGAATGAATATGGAAGAATTGGAAAAAAAATGGGAAAAGGAAAAAATAATTAACTAGGCTCTATATTTAATAAATAATCAAAATTGTATTGTCTAATAATAAAAAAACATGTATATTTGCCCTTCATATAGAATATGTGAAAATAGGGTCGGGTGGCCGAGTGGCTAGGCAGAGGTCTGCAAAACCTCGTACGACGGTTCGAATCCGCCTCCGACCTCAAAAAGCCTCTGAAATACATCAGGGGCTTTTTTTTTAAAAAAATTAAGCTGAAATTATGATTATCTGGACGGGCTTTATTTTACTTATCCTTATTTTATTAGGAATAGATCTTGGGGTTTTAAATAAGAATCCGCACAACGTAAGTACGAAGGAAGCTTTACGATGGACTGGCTTATGGGTGAGTTTATCTTTATTATTCAGCGTATTTATTTACTTTGCCTATACAAATAACTGGCTGCCCCAAGGAAGTCACGTGTTAACGGGAAAAGAGGCGGTCATAACTTATTTAACCGGTTATCTTGTTGAACAATCTTTGAGTATTGATAATATTTTTGTCATAGCTATCATCTTTTCTTACTTTAACATACCTCAGGCGAACCAACACCGGGTTTTATTCTGGGGTATTTTAGGTGCTATCATTTTTAGAGGATTAATGATAGGCGTTGGGGCTGTGCTGATGGAAAGCTTTACATGGATAGTCTATATTTTCGGTATTATTTTATTGTATGCAGCATATAAAATGTTGAAGTCAGGAACCCATGAAAGCATTCACCCGGAAAACAATCCGACCATTAAATTGGTGAAGCGCTTTTTTCCGGTGACGACGAAATTTCACGGGGATCATTTTTTTATTAAAGAGGGAAAACTTTGGGTGGCAACGCCCCTATTTATTGCCTTAATGGTGGTGGAGACTACAGACGTAATGTTTGCATTCGATAGTATTCCAGCTATTTTTGCCATCACAACTGATCCATTTATTGTATTTACTTCAAATATTTTCGCCATTTTAGGATTGCGTTCCTTGTACTTCGTTCTGGCAGCTTTCATAGACAAATTTGAGTATTTAAAGTATAGCCTCGTAGCGATACTGGCATTTGTGGGAATAAAAATGTTGGTTTCTCATCAAATTCATTTGCCAGACTGGTTGTCTTTAGCCTTTATTGTATTCGCTTTAACAGTGGGCGTGGTTTTATCTATGTTGAAGGAAAATAAGACAAAAATGGAATAAAATGATTATCTTAATGGTATGAAATGGGTTCCATGAAAACAATCTTATGCCTTACAGACTATACCCCTTCCAGCAAGATTGCTTTAGGTATAGCGATGCGTTTTGCTGAAAGATTGAACTATAAAATAATATTGGTACATGTAGAACCCATAGATCGAATTGAATTTCAAGAAGATAGTAGGTTAAAACTATCTAAATTTTCAGATGAGAATAAAAAAATTCAATTAGTAAAGAGTGATAATTTAATTCAGCATGAGCTCGTTTATGGGAATATTGTTGAACAGTGTGAGCTATTGGCAGAAAAATACACCCCATCTTTATTAATTATTGGAAAGAGGAAGAAGAAAATATTAGAAGGAATTTTTTGGGGAGAATCCACCCAAAAAATAATAGATCGCGTCGATTTTCCTGTAATCATTATACCAGAAGAAGCCAATGAGGCACCACTCACCTCTATTTATTACGCGACTGATTTTTCATCGGGAAGTATATCAACCTTAGACGTTCTCCTGCCATGGTGTTCGATATTAGGTATAAGATTACATCTTTTACATGTTTCAGAAACAGACGAAGATGAATATAAAGCCATTGCAAAGATGAAACAAATATTACATTCTTTTGCTGAAGACCATGAGGAGGTTGGTATGGATTTCAAAATTTTAAACGGGGAACCCTTTACAGCCATCCTTAATTTTCTTAGCGAATACCCAGAGGTAATGTTAGCCGTAACATTTCACGAAAGATCTTTTTGGGAAAGATTAATGGAGCATTCCCTTGTGCGAGAAATAACGGGGGCCATAAAAAATCCTATGTTAGTTTTTAAGTATTAATCTTTATTAAATTCCTTTTTTGGCAGAGAGGCTTCGGCGGTTTTGGAGGAAAATTGTAATTTATCTTCCAACGTCTTCATTTCGGCAGGCGTGAAATATCTCCATGTATTAGATTTAATCCCATCAATGGTAATGTCCATGATCCGAATTCTTTTTAAGGAATAAACCTCATAATCCAGGAAAGCACACATTCTGCGAATTTGTCGGTTTAAGCCTTGGGTTAGAATAATTTTAAAGGAAAATGTATCTATTTGAACTACTTCACAAGGCTTAGTTACCGTCCCTAAAATGGGAATGCCTGTTCTCATTTTTTTTAAAAATGCCTCGGTAATTGGTTTGTTTAGCGATACGATGTATTCTTTTTCATGGTTATTTCCAGCCCGAAGCACCTTATTGACAATGTCACCGTCATTGGTAAGAAAAATAAGACCATGGGAAGCTTTATCTAACCTTCCGATAGGAAAAAGACGTTGATTATGTTTGATTTGGCTAATTATATTTTTAGGTTCTTTTAGATCGGTAGTGCATACAATACCTACAGGTTTATGATAAGCAATATAAAGTAAGGGCGGGTTTTCTTTTATGGGTTTTCCGTCTATGTGCACCAGGTCACCGGGAAATACCCTGTTTCCCAGTTGGGTCGGAAGATTATTTATGGTGACTCTACCTGCTGAAATCCAGGTATCCGCTTCTCGGCGGGAACAAATCCCCGTAGATGAAATAAATTTATTTAAGCTGATTGAACCGTCATTATTTGTTTCCAAGGGAATTAATTTTTTGTAAAAATGCATACAAAAGTAGGAATTGCTTAGCAAGCAATTTTTAAAACACAAAAAAAGATAAATCCATATAAAATTTTGATTATTTTGTGGTAGGATAGTAAAACATCCATTTTATTCAGAATGTAAATTTAAATTGGATTGATGAACAAAAATAGTGTACCATGTTAAGAAAACAACTTAGAAACATTTTTTTATTACCGGCCTTATTATTTTGTTTTGCCTTAAATGCGCAAACCATAGTAAGCGGTAAAATTACCGATTCAAAAGGTGAGCCATTGGTTGGAGCCAGTGTTGTGGTTGTAGGAACCTCAATAGGTGTCTCAGCCGATTTAGATGGAATGTACCGGTTAGAAACAAGTTCAAAACCACCTTTTAAAGTAGAGTTTAGTTTTATTGGATACAATGCTAAAGTCCTTGATGTAACTTCAGGCAATGAAAAACTAGATGTTGTTCTTGACGAAAACATCAGCACATTAGATGAAATCGTGGTTTCTGCCTCCAGGAGAGCAGAGAAAGTACAGGAAGCACCTGCCTCAGTTTCTGTTATATCTGCAAAAACGATGCAGGCAGCATCTTCTGCGGTAGATCCTATCAGAGAATTGATAAACGTTCCTGGGGTTCAAATTCAACAGCAATCTGCTGCTCGTATGAACATTGAAATGAGAGGTTCTGCAGGTTTATTTGGAACGGGGGTATTTCCCATTCTCGATTATAGAAGTTTGGTTGGCGCGGGTACGGGAACTTTCCAGTCTGATGCATCTGGCTTAAACTCTATCGATTTACAGAGAATTGAGGTAGTTCGTGGAGCGGGAGGTGCGCTTTACGGTCCTGGCGTAACCGCAGGTGTAGTTCACTTTATCTCTAAAAGTCCCATAGACTTTCCTGGAACGACCGTAGAATTAATGGGCGGGGAAATGTCAACCTGGGGTATTTCTACCAGAGTAGCCGCCGCTTCAAAAAACAAAAAAATTGGTTTCAAAATCAATGCACACAATAAAAGAGGTGGAGAGTTTGTATTAGATGGTTCTGAAGGAACTACTTCTGCGGGTATCTTCACCAGGCAAATCAGCAGATTCAGAACGTCTATTGTTGATCCTACGGTTGCTAATGGTGTTGTCTCTGCTGACCAGTCAAAGGCAAAGGTGCTTTTATCAAAAGCAGATCTTGATCCGGACGGAGATGGAAACATGATGCAGGATTTTTGGTCTAACAGCGCCATCAATGGTACCTTAGAAATGAGACCATCTTCAAATACTAAGGTTGTTCTTGCAGGTGGTATGAATGCCAATAGTTCCGTTTTTTACAATTCTCAGGGGGAAGGTCTTTCTCAGTCTATAGCTTACTGGGGTCAGGCAAGAGTACAAAAGGGTGGTTTATTTGCTCAGGTATTTTATAATTACAACGATGGAGGTAGTCCTGAAAGACCAACATTCCTTTATCAGACAGGAAATAGAACAGCTATCGAAAGAAGTCAGTTAGAGGGTCAGGTTCAATATAACTTCAATTTGGAAAAGTTTCTAAATGCCGATATTACAGTAGGTGCTGACTATCGTCAAGCGGGAAGTAATACCTATAATCAAGTATATGGTCGTAATGAGGAAAATGACGATTATAATATTTTGGGAGCTTATGCACAAGCATCTTTTGAATTAAGTGAGCGTTTTGAATTTGTTGCAGCAGGTCGTTTTGACCGTTTCAACTTTTTAGATGCACAGGCGGTTTCTCCAAGATTGGCTTTGGTGTATAAGGCATCTAAAAATCATACGTTCCGAGCTTCTTACAACCAAACAGCTGCGCCACCAGATGCCTTAGTAATGTATATTGACTTTCCTGTGGCAACACCTGCTCCTGGTCTCTTTGATGTTTGGTTAAAAGGTATGAAGGAAGTAGCTCAGTTTCCAGCTAACCCGCTGATTGATTTTACCGCACCAGGTTTTCCTAGTTTGCCTTATGGTACACCAGGTTTACCTTTAGCTATACCTTATGGTGCAGTAACACCATCTATATTAACAGCTTTACAAGCAGGGCTTCCAGCTACTATATTTCCTATAGTTCAAGCTATCTTAACGAACCCTGCAAATACACCAACAGGGGTAAGTGGTAAATTTACAGGATATAACCTATTTACAGGTTTACCATTAGCGCCAATCAATACCTCTGAACCACAGATTAGAACAGAAAGAACCCTGGAGCTTGGTTATAAAGGTGTTATTAATAAAAAGCTAATGGTTTCTGCTGACGTTTACAGAATTGCGTCTTCAGGATTCATTAATTTTACGGCCATAAGCCCAACCATCAGATACACAGAGCAAAATATTGCAGCTGATTTAAGTTCAAAAGTAGGCGCTACGGTAAGAACTCAATTAGAAGCTGCATTGATTGGTGCAGGTCTTCCAGCAGCTACTGCAGCGGCAACAGCGGCGCAGATAAGTGCTGCAGTAGCAGGTGCTTATGCTCAAGGTGGTGCCGCTTTTGCTGCACAAATTGCTCCTCTTTCTCCAATCTTTGGCGCTGTTGAAACGACAGGAGTTCCTCAGGACGGTATGGTTCATAGTGCAGCAGGCTACAGAACTTTCGGTTCATTAGCTTATGTGGGTATTGATTTAGGTTTTGGCTATGCGATAAACAATGATTTGAGCGTTTTTGCTAACTTTTCTGCAGTAAATCAAACGGATTTTACTGAGGAAGACTTAGGTGAGGCACCAGGTTCAGGTTTAATTTTCAACTTGGGAATACCTAAAAATAAATATCGTTTAGGTGCTGTTTACGCTCCAGAAACAGGTTGGAGGGGAAATATTGCTTTCCAACATGACGATTCATTCTACTCAAATGCAGGACAGTTCACTGGTTTTTCTGATCCTAAAAATCTTATTGATATAGGCGTTGGTTATAAATTGAAGAATGGTTTATCTATTGATGCTACTTGTCAAAATTTATTTAACCAGCAATACAGAGCTTTGCCAAATATGCCAGTTATTGGCAGAAGGGCCGTAGCTAAAGTTACTTATAGCTTCTAATTAAATGTTGGGTAATCTTTGTTCTTGTTTTTCTTTTTGCTTAAAAAGTAGAAGGAAAAACAAGGACAAAGCTATCCCAGCCACCGTAGGAAAAATCCAAATATTAGTCCAGTTATAATCTCCTGAGGCAGTTACATTTCTCTCGACCATCCATCCGGCAAAATAAGTACCGAACAAAGTTCCCATTCCTTGCATAGCAAAAGTGATAATGCTTTGTGCTGTATTTCTTAAATGTCTCGGTGCTTTCTCATCAATATATAATTGTCCGGCCAATCCAGTAAATACGTAGGCGAAGCCGTGAACCAATATGGCGGGAAACCAAACGAGTTGCATGCCTGGATTTTCAGCAGCGTAGGCAAAAATACCATATCTCGCACCCCACAGAAATAGTCCGGTAAAAACAACCCATTTAAATGAAAAATGTCGAAGGAAAAAGGGCAGAAGTAGCATAACGCCAATCTCTGTTATTTGTCCAATGGACATCCAACCGGCGGCATTTTTCACCTGAATAGTTGTTAAAAAATTATTTACAAAACTATAATAGTAGGCAATGGGAATAGCATACAATAGGGTAAGGCTTATCATAAAGACTAAAAAATCTCTCTGTTTGAAAAGTTGAATTATTTCGACAGAGAAAAATTCTTTAATAGAATGACTACTTTTTCCCTCTATAGAAGGAACCTTGGGTAAGAATAAGGCATAAACACCTAGTATTAAACTCAAACTGGCAGAAAGTAACAGCGGGTTGGCTGTTTTTTCCCAACTTAATAAGCCAACAATGTTACCCGCTATGATCCATCCTATACTTCCCCATACCCTAACCCCGGGAAATTGTTTTGATGGGTCTTCCAGTTGTTGAAGAACATAGGAGCTTGATAACGCAAACGTAGGAAGATATAAAACGGCATAAAGTAAGGTGAGCGGATAGAAAACATTGAAGTCCGTAAATGAATACATGGCAACTAAGCATATACTACCTCCAAGGTGAAGAAACGCCAGTACTTTTGATGCTGAAAAATATTTATCGGTAATAAATCCTACAAAAATGGGTGATATGAATGCCGCAACGGACATGGCACCATATACAAGTCCCACTTCTCTGCCTGAAAAATGCAGCGTTTGTAAAAGATAGGTTCCTGTTGTCACATACCAAGATCCCCAAATCATAAATTGAAGCAATAATAAAATGGAGAGTTGAACGTATTTTTTATTTTTCATTTTCTGCTGTTAAAGAGTAAACCATAGGTATTTTATCTTCCAGCCCAATGATTTGGTATTGCCCGGGCGAGGTTTCTTTAATATGGCTAAAACAAGGATAAGGTGAGTAGGCATACTCCTTGAAGTGAGTTAATCTTAATCCTACCTCTAATAAGGCACTTAATACCTCATCCAACGAGTGATTCCAGGTTATTTCCTGAAAAGTATCCATTTGAACGGCACTTTGATCCGTGTAAGTAGTATTTTTTGTTTCTATGATGGGGTCACTTTTGAAATACGAATAGGCGAAGTATTTGAAATCATCATCCATCATCCATATCACAGGATGAAATTCTACCAAAATCAATTTCCCACCAGGTTTGAGCATGGTTTTCACCACTTTTGCCCAATCATTCATGTCAGGCAACCAGCCTAATACCCCGTAGGTGGTAAAAACAATATCAAATTTTTCAGAAACGAGTTGGGGTGTTTCCAATACATTCCCACAAACAAAAGTTGCCTTTATATCAAGTTCATTAGCTAACATATTTGCCTTATCAATGGCAACCTGCGAAAAATCAATACCGGTAACTTTAGCTCCTAAACGAGCTAAAGAGAGGGTGTCTTGTCCAAAATGACATTGTAAATGAAGAAGTGTTTTGTCCCTAACATCACCTAACAATGCTAATTCAATAGGTTTTAATACCTCTTTACCCTTTAAAAACCCCGGGACATCATAAAATTCAGATTGATAATGAACATCTACTCTTTGGTCCCAGGCTTGTTTGTTTGTATCGAATGCACTCATTAAAAAATATTGAAAATAATTGAAATAAAAGGGAACGTTTCGTATCGCTCGTGAAATTAATTATAAAACCAATTATCCAACGTTAAATTTCTAAGTCATGAAAAAGAATCTTTTTTTAAATCTATTGTCTCTTGGATTGTCCTTATTCGTATTTACGAATATGACCGCTCAAAAATGTGATGCCGCCTTGCGTTCCGCAGAACTTTTGCCTTATGGAACTAGATCATGCAATGGAAAAACGGGAAATTACCTTCAACGCACCGTTTGTGAGCAATCATCAACTACTTTTGACCCTTCAACGCATTCCATTTCTCTCCCAAAAGGAAGAGAAGCAGCTTGTTTTACCATAGTGGGATATAGTGGAAAGCCAGATTGGAAAATCATAGATGAAGCAACTGGGTTGGTCGTTTTTGATCCGGTAATGCCCACGACGGCACCTCGATTGGGTACTTTAAAATTAACAGCACCTGCCGCCGATAAAGTCTATAAGATTGTGCTAAACAGGACCACTTCTATCAAAAGCTCCTGGATTACCCTTGGATTTGTAGATTACCAGCCTTAATAAATCATCCATAAAATTAAACCATCATGAAAAATCCACTTTATTTTATACTTGCTGTCTTGTTTATTCAAATAACCAGTATCACCTCCACTCATGCGCAAGCATGCCGACCTGAAACGAGAGTTGTTGAAAAAGATCCCATTGGACCAAAGAGAAATTGCATGGGTGTACCTGGCTTATATTTCAAACGATCCTTATGCAATGTCCCGGCTTTCAGGACTTATGACCCTTTGAAAAATGAGATTATGGTTCCACGTGGGAAAACAGCGGGTTGTTTTACTATTCTGGCAACGGCAGGTACCCCCGTTTGGAAAATTTATGACCCAGGTACAGGCGCTCTTTTATATTCCTCAGGATCCCCGATAGCAAGTTTAAGTCTTCCCGGGGGCGGTGCGGGAAAACTATTTAAGATGGAAATGGATCCGACGGCTTCAACCCCAGGATCTTCAGTAACAATCGCCTATATTGAATATTAAAAAGCCTGAAATTTCAGATTGGCCTTACCCCGGATAAAATTGAGGTAAGGCCAATTTATTTTATGGTTTAACAGATAAATTGATTATTTTTCCAAAAGTAAATCCAATAATCAATAAAATGACGTTGTGATACCTATCAGAACTGCCAGAAGAACTGCGGAAATTTCTTGGTTTGCCGACTTATGTGGTGGGGATACTGCCTTTTTAGGTCAGTTGGATGGTCACAGGAGAAGTAATTTTGCACATTGTCAACAAATAGTTCAGCAAGCCGAGCATTTGGGTTTCAATAATATTTTGCTTCCTTCCTCCTACATGGTTGGACAAGATCCGTTTACTTTTGCTGCGGCTGTTGCTCCCTCCGTCCAAGATATTTCTCTGTTGGTTGCCCATCGTTTTGGGGAACTTCACCCGCCTATGTTAGCAAGAACCATAAGCACATTGGATCATTTATTAAAAGGTCGGTTTACTTTAAATGTTATCAATTCTGATCTGCCGGGAATGAGGGAAGAGGGCAAAGTCAGATATCAAAGAACCAGAGAAATTATAGAGATTCTTCGACAGGCCTGGACGCAGGATGAAATTCATTTTAAAGGTGAAATTTACCAATTTGATTTGTCGTCAGAACCTGTAAAGCCTTATCAGCAAAATGGAGGTCCCCTTTTATATTTTGGTGGTTTTTCGCCCGAGGCCAGAGACGTTTGTGCCCAATATTGCGATGTGTTTCTTATGTGGCCGGACACAGAAGAAGGTCTGAAAAATACCATGGAAGATGTTTCAAAACGTGCGGCTACTTATAATAGAAAAATAGATTTTGGATTGCGAATTCACGTCATTGTGGAGGAAAATGAAGAACAGGCCTGGCTTTCAACGCAAAAACTGATTTCCAAACTGGAAGTTAAAAGAGGAGAGGAACTTAAAAACAGAGCGCAGGATGCAAAAAATATGGGGGTACTTCAACAAGATAATTTGAGGGAAAACGCCGATAAAGATGGCTATGCTGAAGCCTTGTTATGGACAGGTATCGGTCAGGCCCGAAGTGGATGTGGTGCCGCTCTTGTAGGTTCGCCGGATCAGATTATCGACAAAATAAATAAATACATGGATATGGGCATCAGGTCTTTTATCTTCTCTGGTTATCCTCTAATTGAATCGGCTATTAAGTTTGAAAAATATGTGTTGGGCAGATTACCCAACGAGAAACTGGCAAAAATTCAGGGTAGAATTCCCGAAAATGAACCGGATACACCTTTAACTACGAAACTATTACAATAAAAAGCGTAAAATGAAACACATTGAATTAACGACCAAATTCTCCCTATCACAAATAGTTTATGGGGTTTGGCGTTGGGATGAAAATAAGCAATCCCTAAAAGATATCTCTCATATTCTGGATACTTGTCTTTCATTAGGTATTGATTCGTTTGACCATGCTGATCTCTATAATGATTATGGCAATGAATTATTTTTTGGCAAATTGCTAAAAGGAAATAACGCTTTGAGAAGTCAAATTAAATTGATTTCTAAATGTGGAATTCAATTATTAAGCCAGAAAAAGCCACTGACTAAGGTTAAACATTATGATTACAGCAGGGAACATATCACGTATTCTGTAGAAAATTCTCTCCGACATTTGAATACCGATTTTCTGGACGTATTGTTACTGCACAGACCCAGCCCCCTTTTAAATCCAGATGAAGTGGCGGAAACGCTTTCCGATTTAGTGAAATCCGGTAAAGTGAGGCATATTGGCGTTTCTAATTTTACGCCCCAACAATTTCAACTTTTACAATCTCGTTTAGATATCCCTTTGATTACCAATCAAATTGAGTTAAACTTGAATCATCCTCATCCACTGACGGACGGTAGTATTGATTTCCTTTATAAAGAGAAAATAAAACCTATGATATGGAGTCCTCTGGGCGGTGGATCTATTTTTAACGAAACAGGAAATGCTTTAATTAGGAATAAATTGCAGGTTTTGGCGGATAAATACCAGGTTGGGGCAGATGTTTTATGTCTTGCCTGGTTATTGAAACATCCCGCACAATTGATTCCGGTTATCGGAACAAATCAGGTGGAACGCATTAAGGCAGCTGTAACATCTACTTCTTTGGCATTGGAATTACAGGATTGGTTTTCGTTATATGAAGCAGCATTGGGTAATGAAGTTCCGTAAATGAATACACTGAAGATTGACCATTTTGATTTTCTCCTGATTATTGCTCTTATTATCATTCAAATAGGGGTAGGTATTTTTTTTAGTCGAAAGGGTAAGGGAAGTGAGGATTATTTCATGGCGGGAAGGAAACTGCCTTGGTGGGTTGTGGGTGGTTCTGTTTTCAGTACAAATATCAGTGCGTCCCATTTGATTGGCATGTTAGGCATTGGATATTCGGTAGGTTTTGCCCAAAGCCATTACGAAGTGCTGGCCGTTTTTGCCATTCTTATACTGGCTTTTTTATTTATACCTGTTTATCGGCGATTGCCCTTATTTACCTTATCACAGTTTTTGGAAAAAAGATTTGGTGATAAGGTCAGATTGACCTACGCTTTATTGGTATTATTGTTAATTATTGTTCAGTTAATTGGGCATTATTATATTGGCGCGCGGGCATTATCCATGCTTACTCAAGGTAGTCTTTTTGAAATAAATTACCCTGTCGCCCTCTTGTTATTATCCCTTATCATTTGTAGTTACACATTTTTTGGTGGTTTAAGTGCGGTAGTTTATACTGACACCCTTCAGGCCGTTTTCATTATTTTGGTGGCTATCGTATTATGTTATTTTACTTTTTCATCACCTGAAATAAATGGTTTTTCAGGATTACTTACTTTGGACAGTCAACTGCCTGAGGGGTCAAGAAAAATGAATCTTTATCTTCCTACAAATCATCCTGACTTACCAGTTTCAGGTGTTTTCACGGGACTAATACTTTTGCATTTTTTCTATTGGATAACCAATCAATATTTAGTTCAACGAGTGTTAGCTGCTAAAAGTGATGATGCGGCAAAATATGGTGTTATGGTTGCCGGGTTGTTAAAACTCGGAATTCCATTTGTTACCATAGCTACAGGTGTGGCAGCAGCTCATTTGTTAAATATTAAATATGCCGGACAAAAGATTTTACCTGACGATGCTTTTTTATATTTGGTTAATGCAGTAATTCCAGCAGGTTTTGGGCTCATTGGCTTATTAATTTCAGGGGTATTGGCATCTACTTTTTCCACTATTGATTCCATGATGAATTCGGCAACGACCTTGTTTTGTATTGATATTTATAAAAAATATTATCGGAAAAATATTACAGATAAAGAATTGGTGATTGTTGGTAGATTAGTAACGCTAACGATTACATTATTGGCGGCTATTCTTGCTTATGTAACTTATAACCCTCAAGGTGCGGGAAACTTTTTTCTGAAAATATCTTCCCATGGGTCTTATTTTACCCCGGGCATCATTGTTGTTTTTTTTGCTGCGGTATTTGTCAGGAGAATACCATCTCAAGCAGCCTTGTGGACCATGGTGTCAGCACCGTTTATTGCTATTTTACTTGAAGCATCCTACAGTAGCATCACTGCATTTTTCCCTACAATCTCCTCAATATTTGGTGAAAAACTTAATTTTTTGCACCGAGTGGCACTCACTTCCATAAGTTCCGTCTTTTTATTGTTCCTTAGCCGTTTTTACTTACTAAGAAAAGTTGGGGGACACCAGCTTGTAAAGGAAGATAATCAGCTGATGGCCATAGATTCGTTAATGGCACATCGTTGGAAGATATTTGGATTTATATTCATTCACGCTATCTCGGTAACTATTTTGTTTATGGATTTAACAGACGGAAAACAATTATCTTTCCTTATTGCTCCTTTATCGGGAAGTCTTTTTTTATTTAATATTGGAAAGCCTTTTTCCTTCTCGGGAACTAAAATGATGGCTGCCGTATTACTGTCATTATGTATTTGGATTTTATATTATTTCTCCTAATCTTGAAAAATGATTGGGTTGTAACTTTCTTAAAAAATGTTTATGTGGTTAATTATAATGCTTTTTGTTTCCTTAAACTATGCAAATCCTGTTCAGCATGGAGAATGGGATGCATTGGTTAAAAAACATGTTTCAAAAAATGGGATGGTCGATTACCAGGGCTTTTTGAAAGATAAAAAGCAATTGCAGGTATATCTGGACAAACTTTCTGCCAATAGGCCTACTTCAAAATGGAGTAAAAATGAAAAGATGGCTTTTTGGATAAATGCATACAATGCTTTTACGGTGAAGCTAATATTGGATCATTACCCAATAAAAAGTATTAAAGATATTAAGAGAGGAATTCCTTTTGTTAATTCTGTTTGGGATATCGCCTTTATTCCAATGGGGAAAGATAAAATAGACTTGAATTATATCGAACATACCATTTTAAGGAAAGAATTTAAGGATCCAAGAATTCACGCCGCTATAAATTGTGCTTCCTTTTCCTGCCCATTATTAAGAAATGAAGCTTATTATGCCTCTCGTTTGGACGAGCAATTAAATGATGCAATGAGGAAGTTTGTAAATGATCCTCAACGAAATCAGTTAGACAAATCAAATATTAAAATCTCAAAAATATTTAGTTGGTTTGCTGGTGATTTTAAGTTAAATGGCTTGTCTGTTGTTGATTATTTGAACAAATATGCAAAAAAACGGGTGCAAGCAAATGCTAGAATAGATTTTTTGGAGTATCAATGGGAGCTAAATGATGTAGTGAAATAATAAGTGGGATTCATGGAAAAAGAAATAATCATAGGGGTTTTACAAATGTCTGATCGGGCCAGTCTGGATACAAACGCATATTCCAGCCTGTCGGGAGATGCCATTTTAGAGGTTTTGACATCGTATATAAAGTCTCCATACAGAACTATTTTCAACATTATTCCGGACGAGTATGATCTTATTTTAAAAACATTTCATACCCTTGCAGTAGAGGAAAAGTGCTGTTTAATATTAACTACCGGGGGAACAGGGCCTGCAAAAAGAGATGTAACGGTTGAGGCCACGGAGGCTTTTTGTCAAAAAATACTTCCTGGATTCGGCGAGCTGATGCGGATGGAAAGTTTAAAATATGTGCCTACCGCTATTCTTTCCAGGCAAACGGCAGGCATTTATGAAAATACTTTGATTGTTAACTTGCCGGGCAAACCCGCTGCCATTTCACAATGTTTGCAAGCCGTTTTTCCTGCTATACCTTATTGTATAGACCTCATAGATGGTCCCTTCTTATTGGCAAATGAGCAAAACATAAAGGCTTTCAGACCTAAATCGGGTTAATTGTGATGTTTGGTACTTGTTGGTATTTAAATCGAATCGTTTCCCAATAATGAAATTATAGATCTTATGAAAAAACAATGGCTCTTTCTTGCTTTAATATGTTTGGTCCTCGAACTTGAGGCACAATCCTTCTATGATTTAAACATCATTCAGAAAATTGAAATCTATTTTGCGGAAAGTAATTGGGATTATAAGCTGGATACAGCCAAGGCAGGTGCAGAATCCTATATTATGGCCCAAAAAGTAATTATTAATGGGATTGCTTTTGATAGTGTGGGGGTGAAATACAAAGGAAACAGTACTTATAGAGCTACGCAGATAAAAAATCCTTTTCATATAGAATTGGATACCTATAAAGATCAGGATTACCAGGGATACACAGATATCAAATTAAGTAATTCAGCAAAAGACCCTAGTTTTTTAAGAGAAGTTTTATCTTATGATATATTGAGGAAATATATGCCAGCCTCATTATGTAATTATGCAAACGTATATGTAAATGGTATTCATTTAGGTTTATATCCAAATGCGGAATCGGTAACAAAAAAGTTCGTCAGTAAACATTTTAATTCAAGTAAAAATGCATTCTTTAAATGTAATCCCATTGCTGGCGCTGGGCCAGGAACTTCGGCAAAGCCTAATTTAGTATATCTTGGCAAGGATAGTTCTGTGTATTATCCAGCTTATGAAATGAAATCTGATAATGGGTGGAATGAACTAATATCACTTTGTGATATCTTAAATAATAGGCCACAGGATATAGAAAAAATTCTCAATATTGACAGAACCTTATGGATGCTGGCTTTCGATAATTTATTCGTAAATCTGGATAGTTACATCGGTGGGTTTGCTCAAAATTATTATTTATATAAGGATAATAGTGGAAGATTTAATCCAATTGTATGGGATTTAAATGAATCATTTGGTACGTTCTCACAAACGGGCACTTTAAATCTGATGAATACTTCTTCAAAACAGCAGATGACACATCTGCTACATATTAATGATACAGCCTGGCCACTTATTCAAAAGCTACTTTCCAACCCGCAATATAAACGAATGTATGTCGCTCATATAAAAACAATGATGGAGGAAAATTTCTTGAATGGCAGTTATTATGAAAAAGCTCAAGCCATTCAAAAAATTATAAATAACGATGTCCTTGCCGACCTTAATAAGTTTTTCCCATACAATCAATACCAATCTAATATTACTTCCGATGTTTCGAGTGGTATGTCAAATGCGCCTGGTATTAAAAGTCTGATGGATGGAAGAGCGAACTTTTTATTATCTCAGGCTGATTTTAAAGCAACGGCGCCATCTATTTCTAATATTAAACTTTCTACTTCCAGCCCAGAAGTAAATAGTAAATTATTTATTACCAGTACGGTAACTAACTCGACAGAGGTAATTCTGGCTTATCGATTTTCCAGAGATAAACCGTTCTCAAAAATCAAACTACTGGATGATGGTTTGCACGGTGATGGGATTTCAGGAGATAAAGTATTCGGGATTGATTTGATCATGGGAGGTGTGTTTATGGAGTACTATTTTTATTCGGAAAATGAAAATGCAGGTATTTTTTCACCTTTAAGAGCGGAACATGAATTTTATACCTTATATGCTAAATTAACTAATATAGTGAAGGGAGATTTGGTCATTAATGAATTTATGGCTGATAATGGAACCACTAAAGCCGATGCAAATGGTCAATTTGATGATTGGATTGAATTATATAATAATACGAATAATACCCTGAGCCTGAGTAATCTTTATATGTCAGATTCCTATTCTTCTCCTTTAAAATGGAAGTTCCCTGATAGTATTGTCATCGCTCCAAAAGGTTATTTAGTGGTTTGGACAGATGAGGATCTGACACAGCCTGGTATTCATGCAGGATTTAAACTTTCAGCATCAGGAGAAAAAATATTGCTTTCGTATGCCAATGGATATGTGGTTGATAGCATCACTTTTGGACCACAATTAAAGGATATTTCCTTTTGTCGTTGTCCAAATGGGACTGGAAATTTTAAGTCCTTCAAACCTTCCTTTGGAACGGAAAACTGTGTTACAACCGTTGGAAACAAAGAATTGAACAAGGTTGAATATGCTATTTATCCCAATCCTGGCTATGGTATTTTTTATATAAAGAACGAAAATTCAGGCATTAAAAATATTCGCGTTTTCAATGCCTTGGGGTCAGAAGTACTAAACAGAAACACGAGTATGGATGATTTAATTCAAATCGATTTGAACGGTCATATACCTGGTGTTTATTATATTTTGGCAAATGGTGTTACCGCACAAAAAATATTGTTGAAATAGGTGGATTTTAGGGTGGAACAAAATTATGGGCGTTGGATGGTAAAAAGTAAATCGGCCGCCATAAGTACCTTGTTTTTTAGTCTATAGGGGAAATCTGGGTGTTCTTGTAGGAATTTTTTTACATAATAGGCTGCAGTGGGTGATTGATGTCCACTTAATACTGCTGTAATGAATTGTCTTGGGAAAAATATGTCTCCTGTTTTTTGAATCTCCTCTAAAAGTTCCAGGCTTTGTGTAATATAATGAGTTGATTCTTTGGCTCTTAAGGGATGATTTAAATAACGGACGGCGTCAACCACCCAAGGTTCAACATTTCGGTTTTCTGCGTCGTACAGGGATTCAAAAGCGGCATCCCTTATTTTTGTATCGGGGGATAAAAAAGGTTTTATGAATTGTAACCTCTTTTTTCTATCTGGATTCAGGGTTTTTATTAATTGAGTATCTATTATTCCAGAGGCTTGCTCGGGAAGTAGTAAAGATAGTGCTGCGGCAAGGTCAATCTGCTGTGGTTCTGAAATGGGTAATCCTGGAATGTTGGTTTTTCCAGACCAAATATCAAATAATGTTTGAGTAGCTTCCTTAGACAAAGCGATGTCCCTAAAGGTTGAAAAATAGGCAGATTTTGTACTGACAGAGGTGTTTTCATTTATCAGTTGCCAAAGAAGATGCTCTATTTTAGGGGTAGATACACTTCGCTGTTCATCGGAAAGGAAAGTCCAGAAGACCATATTCAGCTGGCCTAGAAGTAGTTGCCTGTTTAAGGATTCCTTTTCATTTTTTAAGGAATGTAACAGATATCCTAAATAATCATTGCCCGATATTTTCCTGTTGATTAATTCTTCCATTAAGGCAATGCTAATGGCTCCACGCAAGAATTCATCATTTACAGTTAATTTACCCGATAAAAAGGTCTGCAAAGACAGGTCATCCAATTGGAAATAACCGTAACCTATAGCAGAAGCATTCGGTAATATCGCTAAAGGTTTTTTTAATCCTTTTGATATGGGTAAACTTGTTTTTAAACCATTTATTCGGGCAGGTAATTTGATTATTGTGTCGGCATAAAAGAGCGCTATCTCGGTTTCTTGTTGCCAATGCTTGTCCGATGGGGAAGATTTAACCTGTTGGATAGTTATTTCCTCCATATTTGAATTTTCATTCATCAAGGCAGTCGTTAAAAGATGGGGCATTCCAGCTTCTTTTACCCAAATACCGGCCCATTCTTTCAAAGATATGGGGGTTAATTCATCTAAAATACTGATAAGATCGTCCCAGGTCGCATTGGCATAAGAAAAGTCTTTCAAGTATTTTTGAAGACCCTTTTGAAAAGGTTCCGTTCCCATCAACTTTTCCAGTTGACGCATTACAATGGGTGCTTTTTGATAAATGATGCCACCATACAAGGATCCGGCATCCTTTAAATTTTCCAAAGCCTGTTGAATGGGGTGACTTCCGCCAGAGCGATCTTCACTATAAGCCGTAGGATGATGAGAAATTAAAAAGCTTAATTCATGATTTACCTCGGGGAAATCGGGATTAACCGCTTTGGCTGCCATAAAATTTGCGAAGACCTCCTTGAGCCAAACATCATTGAACCAGTTCATAGTAACCAGATCTCCAAACCAATAGTGAGCCGTTTCGTGAGCTATCAATCTGGCACGTGCTAATTTTTGATTATCTGTGGCGCTTTCTTCTAAAATGAGCGCGCTTTCTTTATAGAAAATATTTCCGACATGTTCCATGCCACCATATTGAAATCCTGGGAGCAAAACAAAATCTAACTTTTCAAAAGGCATTGGAATCTGGGTATAATCTTCCAGCCATAAAATGGAAGTAACATGCAGGTCAAAAATTTTATCCAGGTTTTGAGCTACTTTTAGGGAATCAGTTTCCCTGAAGAGCATGCTCATGCTTCTACCTTTTTTTTCTTGAGTCACCCTATGAAATTTTCCTGCGGCAAAGGCAAACAAGTAGGTACTGATAGGTTGGGTTTCCTTATAATGTAGCATTTTTTTAAGTCCGGTCGAGGTACTTTTCGTTAGCGTACCATTGGCAGAAGCATCCCAGGATTTTGGAACCTGAAGGGAGAGAGTAAACCTTGCTTTTAAGTTCGGTTGGTCAAAACAGGGGAAGAGCGTGGCGGCACGGTCAGGTACTAATAAGGTATAAAGAAAATCAGCATTTCGGTTAAGGGATTGATTTCCAGCTATGAATTCAATTTGAATTTTATTCTCCCCCACATTTAAATGTATTGGATCAATGATCAGGTGACCCGCCACAAAATCAATGGGGACTATTTTTTTATTTACGGTTACCTTTTGAAGATTCTCCCGGGAAACCTTGAAATCAAGTAGTAAGGGCTGAGCCTTATGTTTTAGGTTTAAAGATATATCTACTTTGGCAGGAATAGGCGCCGATTTTTCTGCTGGAATATCAAAAAATAATTGATAAGCCAACCCACTGATATTTTGAGCTCTTTCACTGGCTAAATCCCAGGTAACGCCCGCAACCACCTCTGTTTTTTGCGCATTCATAAATGTAAATGTACCCAGTATAAAAGGTAACAAAAAAGATAATTTTCTGAATAGCATCTTAAAATATTTGAAATCTTTTAAATAGTACAAAATAGGAATAATTTGCTTCATTTAATTATTAGAGACTTTTTTATAAGGTTTGACGGAAGAACTTTGTATTTTTGACAAAATCATTCAAAACAGAATTATTCAAAATGGAAAGCTTGGGCGAAACGATAAGAAAACGAAGGGAAGACAAGGAATTACCACTGCGGACAGTTGCTGCATACCTCGACATTGACCAGGCAATTTTAAGCAAAATTGAAAGAGGACAACGCAATGCAAACCGTGAACAGGTGATAAAACTTGCCAGGTTTTTTAATATTAATGAAACTGACTTGCTTGTTTCTTGGCTGTCTGACAAGTTAGTGTATGAGGTTCGGAATGAAGATATGGCATTAAAAGCCTTACAAGTGGCGGAGGAGAAAGTGAAATATCAGAAAATGAAAAAATTATGAAAGGCATACAAGGAACATCAAATAAAACATATCGCCAATTAATGGGCAATGGATTACGTTATGAAATTCCAAAATTTCAACGCGATTATAGTTGGGAAGCAGAACATTGGGATGACCTATGGCAGGATATAAGAGCATTGTTAGCCGATGAGGATAATGAACATTATATGGGGTATTTAGTACTTCAAACATCAAACAATAAAGAATTTCAAATAATCGATGGGCAGCAACGATTAACAACCATGAGTTTGTTGATTCTTTCGACTTTAAACTGCCTGAAAGAGCTAGTTGATTCCGGTATTGAGGCAGAAAATAATTTAAAAAGAAAAGACAGTCTCCTAAATAGTTATATTGGATATGTGGATCCAGTTACATTAATTTCAAATAACAAGCTCAAATTAAACAGAAATAGTGATGATTACTATAAACAACATTTGGTTCTTTTAAAAGAGTTGCCGCTTAGAAATACAAACTCTTCTGAAAAGCAGATGAGAGAGTGTTTTAATTGGTATTATGATAGAATAAAGAAAGAATTTAACACTGGCGAAAGCTTAGCAGCCTTTATCGACAATATTGTAGATAAACTGTTTTTTACAGTTATTGAAGTAACCGACCAATTAAATGCATTTAAAGTTTTTGAAACATTAAATGCCAGAGGAGTTCAACTATCTTCGGCAGATTTATTAAAAAACTATTTATTTTTTGTTGTAGATGAAACAAAACCACATATTTCAGAAATTGAAGAATTGGAAAACATTTGGAGTAAAATAGTAGGCAAACTGGGAGAACAAAAGTTTGAAGATTATTTACGCTATTATTGGAATAGTATTAATAAATCAGTTGGCAAAAAGAATCTATTTAAAAACGTCAAAGGTAATATAAAATCGAAAGAACAGGTTTTTGAACTTATAAGAAATTTAAATGACACGGCAGATTTATATTTAGCTATTCAAAACCCTGAAGATGAATTTTGGAGAGATAAGCCCGACATACGAAAATCGTTGAAAGAATTAAAACTTTTTCAAATTAGACAAATAAATTCTCTTTTCTTATCTGCCTTAAGAAATTTAGAAGTTGAAAACTTTAAAAAATTAGCTAAAATTTGCTCTGTTATTTCTTTTCGATATAACATTATTGGAGGTTTAAATCCAAATGCTCAAGAAGATGTTTACAATACTGTTGCGTTAAAAATTTCATCAAATAAGCGGTTTGAAGTGGCAGATTTTCAAACTATATACGTGAGTGACTTAAATTTCGAAAATGATTTTTCAACCAAAGAATTTAGAAACACAACGCGCAACCATAAAATAGTAAAGTATATTTTATCAAAAATTGAGGTTTATCAACATAAAAACGAAATAGATCCCGAAAGTGATTTGTTTACCATTGAACATATTTTACCTGAAAATGCAGATGATACTTGGGGAAATTTTACATTTGAGGAAATCAATAGATCAGTTTACAGAATGGGCAATCTGACCTTATTAGAGAGAAAATTAAATAGAGAAGCAGGCCAAAAAGGTTATGTTGAAAAAAAAGTATTATTTGCACAATCAAATAGTGAATTGACCAAAACTCTCCCTGATAATTTCAATACCTGGAATGAAGATAAATTAGCCGCAAGGCAAAGGGAACTGGCAAAACACGCCAAAGCCATTTGGAAAATACAGGAACTAAGTAATAATTAAAATATGCCAACACTCCATTTCAAAGGAAAAACATTTGTGCAGAACCACCATCTGGCGGTAAAGTATCACCAATTGGTGCCGAAAAAAGAATTGAGTTTAACTGACAAAGTTTCCTTGCACGATAACCTGATTATTCAAGGCGATAACCTGAAAGCGTTAAAGGCATTACTTCCAACTTATGCAGGGAAAGTAAAATGTATTTACATTGATGTTCCTTATAATACAGGCAACGAAAATTGGGTGTATAACGACAATGTAAACAGCCCAATGATTCAAGAATGGTTAGGAAAAGCCGTTGATATTGAAGATTTGACCAGACACGACAAATGGTTGTGTATGATGATGCCACGCTTAAAACTTTTACGTGAACTTTTAAGTGAAGATGGCGTGATTTTCATTTCTTATGATGATAATGAACTTGCGAATTTGAGGGTGTTGTTAAATGAAATCTTTGGCGAAAACAATTTTTATAGCCAAGTAATTGTAAGAGCAAATAGCAGGGGGCAAACTTATAATCAAATAGCAAAGACTCACGAATATTTGATTGTATATACCAAAAATCCCGAAACTGAATTATTTGAACTTGAAAAAGACAGCGAATCAAACGACCTAAATCTAAATGATGAAATAGGTGCTTTCAATATTCGTGAACTTAGAAATCGGAATCCGAAATTCGGAAAACACAATCGTCCAAACCTTTTTTATCCCATTTACATAAATCCAAAATCGGAAGACAAAGACGGATTTTGTTTGGTTTCATTAACAGAAAGTAAAGAGTTTTCCGAAATGGTTGAACCTTTCAATTCTCAAATGAAGGAAAGTTGTTGGAGATGGGGGAAAGATAAGGTAACAAAAAACGTATCCTCAAAACCCACCACGAGTAATTTGGTTGCCAAAAAGAAGAATGACGGTTCTTTTGGAATCTATGAGAAATACCGTAAAACTACATACAAGCCTAAATTTATTTGGGATGACAATTCATTTCTGAATGAAACGGGAACAATTGAGTTAAGGGAATTAGGATTAGAAAACCAATTTGATTTTCCAAAACCAAAATCTTTAGTAAAACAGTGTATAGCATTAGCCACAAGCGAAGGCGATATTGTTCTTGATAGTTTTGCAGGTTCAGGAACGACAGCACAAGCAGTTTTAGAACTCAATGAGGAAAGCGGAGTTGAAAGAAATTTCATCTTAGTAGAAATGGAAAGTTATGCCAATGAATTGACAGCAGAAAGAACAAGGCGAGTTATTAAAGGCGTAAAAACTGCCAAAAGTGAGTTGCTCAAAAAAGGAACAGGCGGTTCATTCAGTTATTTTGAATTGGGCGACACTATCGAAATGGAAAGTTTGTTGAGAGGTAACAATTTACCGACCTACACTGAATTTGCCCGATACCTTTTTTACACCGCCACAGGTGATGAATTTAATGAAAAGGCAATCAATGAAAAAACAGGCTTTATCGGAGAAAGTAAAAACTACGAAGTGTATCTGTTTTACAAAGCTGAATTAGATTGGTTAAAGAAAAACGCTTTGACATTAGAGCTTTGCAAATCACTTCCAAAATTCAAAAACAAAAAGCGTTTGGTTTTTGCCCCTGCAAAATATGTAGACGACCATACTTTGTTAGATTACCAAATTGATTTTTGCCAGTTACCTTACGAAATTTATAGAATACAAAGATGAGACTAAAGCACTATCAGGAAAAGGTTTTAAAGGAACTTAAAGAATATTTGAGTGCTTTGTCTGAATTTAAAATCAAGTACGAAAGAGCTTTGGATTTTGATGCCGATGTGGCAAGAGATTATAATTTCCCCAAAAGAGCTTGGGAAAGGGCAACAGGTCGCTTTATTTATCATTCTAAAACCAACAGTTTAAATGAGCCTTTGCCCGATATTTATTTGAAAGTGCCAACAGGAGGCGGAAAAACTTTGGTGGCTTGCCACGCCATTGATAATATCCAAAAAACCTATCTCAACAAACAAACGGGATTGATTTTGTGGGTTGTGCCATCCACGCAAATTTACCGACAAACTATTTCTGCACTTAAAAATCGAGAGCATCCATACCGTCAGGTTTTGGACATTTCAAGCGGCGGAAGAACACTCATCAAGGAAAAAACAGAAATGTTTAATCGCCTTGATGTGGAAGAAAATTTGGTTGTGCTGATGTTAATGCTTCAGTCTGCCTACCGTCAAAACAAGGAAACACTAAAAGTTTTCAGAGACCAAGGCGGATTTACCGACTTTTTCCCTCGGGAAGATGATTTTGAAGGACATAAAAAACTAAAAGAACTCATTCCGAATTTAGATTGCTTCACAACCGAAATGGAAGTATTCGGAATGCAAATAAAAACGTCCCTTGGTAATACTTTAAAAGTTTTACGACCGCTTGTGGTAATAGACGAAGGGCACAGAGCTTATGGTGAGAATGCAAGAAATACCATACGCAATTTTAATCCGAGTTTTATTCTCGAACTTTCGGCAACACCACCACCTAATAGTAATGAGTTAGTAAAAATTACAGGTCGGGAATTGCACGAAGAAGAAATGATAAAATTGGATATTCACCTAACCAACAAAACCAGTTTAGATTGGCAAGATACTTTATTGGCAAGTTTTGAAAAACGAAACGATTTAGAAAAGAAAGCCAGAGAATACGAAGGTAATACTGGAGAGTATATTCGTCCGATTTGCTTGATACAAGTTGAAAGAACAGGGAAAGACCAAAAAGATAAAAAGTTTATTCACGCAGAAGATGCCAAAGAGTATTTAATTAGAAAATGCAATGTTCCCGAAAGTCATATCGCCATAAAATCAAGCGAAAAAGATGATATTGAAGGAATTGACTTATTTGCTAATGATTGTGAAATACGTTATATAATAACCAAACAGGCGTTGCAAGAGGGTTGGGATTGTTCATTTGCCTATGTGCTTACCATGCTTACTAATCCCTCATCAGCAACAGGAATTACACAATTGGTCGGTCGAATTTTAAGACAACCATTTGCACGAAAAACCAAAATCAAAGATTTGGATGAATGTTATGTTTATACGTTCCGCCAAAATGCAAGTACATTGGTAAGAGACATTAAATCAGGTTTGGAAGATGAAGGATTGGGCGATATAGCGGGCAGAATTGTAAGTGACGATGCAGGAATAGATACAGGCGGTTTAAAAGACCGTGAAATAAAATATCGTTCGGGCTTTAAAAAGTTTGAAGGGAAAATATACTTACCAAAATTCGTCATTCAGGAAGAGGAAAGTTGGCGAGATATGAATTTTGAAATTGATATTTTAAGCCAAATAGATTGGGAATTTATTAATATTGATGAAATTAAAAATCTTTCCCTCCAAAACAAGCAAAACCAAGAACAAGAAATTGCATTGGGTCTTAGCCTGGAGGAAAAGGAATTATTAAAGGAAACAGGTAGGGCAGAAAAATCAGGCACTTTAGAAATTGACGAAGTATTTTTGGCAAGACAGATAACAGAAATTATTCCAAATCCTTGGATTTGTTTTCAAATCGGAGAAAAAGCCATTCAGATACTTTTGAAAAAATATGACCGTGAATCCGTCGCAGGCAACTTTGTTTTCATCATTGAAGAACTCAAAAAGATTTTAGGGAAAGAACGAGACCGATTATCTGAACAGGTTTTTAGAAAAATGGTTGCTGACAAAAAATTATGTTTCTTCCTAATTACAGACAAAGGCGGTTTTGAATTACCATCAAGAATAAAAGTAAAGAGCAACAAACAGTTGATTCGTAACGATAACACACCCATTCAAAAATCATTGTTCGACTATGTTCCTGAAGAAAACATCAACGACCTTGAAAAATCAGTTGCCATTTACCTTGACGAGCAAGAAAAATTATTGTGGTGGTATCGTAATATGAGCAGACAAGACTACCATATACAAGGTTGGAAACGGAATAAAATCTATCCTGACTTTCTTGCAGCAGACAAACAAGAAGATAAAGACGATTACGGAACGGTTTATGTTTTGGAAACAAAAGGAATTCATCTCAAAAATGAGGACACCAAATACAAACAAGACGTATTTGCACTTTGCAACGAATTAGGAGCAAAGAAAGCCTGGAAAGAACTCTTTGACGAATTTCCAGACCATGACTTTGAATTTCAAGTAGTTTTTGAGGACGAGTGGCAAAATAAGATTAACGAACTAATGGAATAAGCAAAAGCCGAGGTAATAGCTTCAACTGGATACACCGGTCACCATTGCCAGGTATTGCGGGAATATTTCACCGAATTACAAAATAGACCATTAATCCCAAAAACCAACAGGTTATTTGGGACAAAATTTTAAAATTGAACGGTAAAATCCTATTTTTTAATTTCAGCCAGTTTAGCTAAGAGTTCAGCTGTTTTTTCTGGATATTTTAACGCTACATTTTCCTTTTCCGAAGGGT
>JBMLQR010000124.1:0-8985 GCA_049241465.1 Saprospiraceae bacterium
ATTAATTATACATTTTTTATTTTCAAAACAAACAGTGGATAATCCGGTTGCCAGTTTGACCGGAATATCCAGAAACCGTATCAAGGAATACCGTAAAACACTGATTTTAAGCTGTTTTTCGTCCTTAATATTAGTAATATATAAATTTAATTTCTTCCGTTTTTGGACATTTATATTTCTCAAAACCTAATTTTTCGATCATTTTTTTGCCAATGTTTATACCCTTTTCTACATCTTCTATAACAACATATTCATCCGAGGAGCAATAATTATAGTATCCAATAGATAAATTTATACCACAAAAATCAAATGATGACTTTATAGCATTATCAAATGAATGGCCGCGTAATGCATACTCCTGAATAGTATTATCCTGTAAAACACTATTCACTTCCTGCGAGAACTCACTATTCTTGCTTATGTTTTTAGAAAAAGGCATAAACTCAGAAAAATTAGCTTCTAATGGATCATGAGGTTCGTCAAACTCAATAGTGTATCCAACATTTTCAAAAAAATTAGGATCAGCTGCTATTGTTCCAACACAAAATAATTTATTCGAAACAAAAAAAGTTGCCTTTAAAACTGGTAACTCTGTTAATAATGTTAAGCAAGCAAAAACACCAGCCTTATCAAAACCAAAACGAAATGGTTTGCCTCTTCTAGTGTAACCTTTATAAGCTTCTTTTAATTCATTGTTTGTGTTATTTTTATATTCAGTTTTTACATCAATATTATAGATATATTCTTGTTCGGTATTCGTTTGCGCAACAACGCAAGGATAATAGTCTGCTTCTCCTTTGGTGCAGTATATGTTGTAAACCTTATCAACCTCGTAAGGTATTTTATTCTTTTTTAAGAACTCACATATAAAATTAACCAAATTTAACTCGTTACCACTTTTGGATGGTATAGACAAAATTTCTTTTAAAAGTTCCTTATCCATTTTTTTGATTTAACTACGTTTATCGGATCAACCACTTGGCGTGGTGTAAATTAACGGTCATCTGCTAAATAGGAACATTTTATTCCTATTTTTGGTTGATTGCCACTCCCTAACAGGGATTAAATATTTGAAATGCCAAATTAAATTTTAAAAATATTTTGCAAAAAAAACCTGCCAACAAAATATCTTAAAAAAATAGGAGTTACAAATATTCAAATACTTATCCGTTGATTTTTATGAAAATCATACCTCCAAATTTATGCCAGATAAACTGATTACTGACCCCAGGATAAAAAACAAAAAAATATCAAATGATTTTCGTTTTCCATTTGACTACACATATTCTTTTTTTATTCTTGTGGAGTAGTGGAGAATAATAAGGTAATAATTAAAAATTTTCAATAACACCTAAACCAAATAGTGCAAAATCATATTTCGCAGGATCTTTGGGGTCAAAAAATCTTAAAATGTCATCAAGTTCGGAAACTGCTTTTGCGTCATTTTGTTTCCTTTTTAGTAATCCAAGTTTTCTTGCTGTATTTCCAGAATGTACATCTAAAGGACAAGACAGTAAAGATGGTTTTATCTGCTTCCAAATACCTAAATCAACAATGTGGTCATCTCGAACCAACCACCTCAACATCATGTGTAGCCTTTTTGAAGCTGATCCAGATAGTGGATCTGAAACATGTTTTATAGTTCTTTTTTCATGAGGTAGCTCAAAAAACACATTACGAAAATGGGATATTGATTCAAAAAGATTATTATTTTGATTGCCAGCAAATAGTTTCTCCATACCACCATGGTTTGTATAAATATTTCTCAGGCTTAAAATAAAATATGATAGATCTGATCCATTAAAAGTACGATAATAGAAATCCGATAATTTATCAATTTGATCATTAGTTGCATTTATAATGAAGTCAAAAGGACTGTTCCCTAATTTATCCATTAGGTCATTTGCTGATTTTACAATGGCTTTTCTGTTTCCCCAACTTATTGTTGCCACTAGAAATGCAGATATCTCAATATCCTCTTTAATGGAAAATTGGTGTGGAATACTAATTGGATCTAAATCAATAAAATTGGGATTATTATATTGTATTGTTTTTAATTCTAAAAAATCTTTTAATTCGTCTTGATGTAACATTAATAATTTGTAGTTTTTTAAATAATCGCTTATATTATAAGCTTTTTTAACATAATGTAAATATAATAAATTAGTCTAATGCTGGGAATTTATTGTAGAACCTCAAAAGTAAGGAAAGAAAAATATACCATTGAAAATCAAAAAGATAATGGTATAAAATGTGCTCAAAAATTAGGAGTTCCATATCGTATTTATGTTGATGACGGTATAAGTGGAACCACAGACGATTCCATACGCGGTGGTTTATCAGATCTTTTTAGGGATATTTCAGACTATTGATACAGGATAATGACAGATATTTACAAACTTTTCGAAAATATACCAAACAAAGAATCTAACATTCAAATCTACTCCAACCAATTACTTGCTAAACAGAAAGAATTAGGTGAGAATAATTCAATGAAGGAAATATCAGATGAACTGGCTAATTTTTCCAAAAAGAAAGGTAAGATTACCGAAGATATACAAGAATTAGAAGAAAAAATCAAGAATGAATCGGCAGGTTCTTTTGATGAACTATTGAAAAAAAATAGTAAAGTAATGATTACTCGACCGCGTTCAAAATGATGCGCGCGCCGTTACTGCCTTAGATGAAAGCCTTAGGGAAATGGACCCTGTAGATCCTGTGAAATATGATTTTGCCCTGTTTGGATTGGGCATCTTCGAAGGGTTTTAGGTGTTATATTTTTTTTACATCAAATCTGCCTTATTTCATGGGATAAAGCATCAAAAATATGGCATAATATTTTTATATTGCCAAAATTTTGAATTTTTATTTATATTTAATACATTTGAAATCAAATAAGTAAATACTAAAAATTTGGATAGTAATTTTAAAAAATTTATTAGTAATACCATGAAGTCAAATAAGGTGACGGATAAGAAAACCTTGATGGCTACTATAAAACTGGAATATCCAGAAATTCCAGATGCAACGATTAACTGGCGAATTCATCAACTAAAAGAACTCGGAATAATACAAAGTATGGGATATGGAAAATATACACTTACCGAGTTTAAAAATTACACTCCAGACCTGAGTAACAGCATAAAAAATATCCATAATAAAATCCTAAAGGAATTTCCATATACTACTTTTTGTGTTTGGGAAAGCAAATGGTTCAATCAGTTTATGCTACATCAATTATTTAAGAACTATAAAGTAGTAGAAGTAGATAAAGATTCTATTGAAGCAGTTTTCAATACCTTAACGGGCTTAAGCAAAAAAGTTTTTTTAAATCCTACTTCAGAAATATATCTTAGGTATATTGGTAATTTTAATGAAGTAATCATTGTAAAAAAACTGATAACTGAATCGCCCATAGTAAAAATAGATAAGATTTGGGTTCCCTCTTTAGAGAAATTATTGGTAGACTGTCTTGTTGATAAACAACTTTTTGCCGCACAACAGAATGAATTGGATTTTATATTCAAATCAGTTTTCTCAAAATATACCCTAAATATTAGTAAAATGACCCGATATGCAAGACGTAGAGGGTGTGAAAGTGAATTGGAAAATATCATAAACTATTTTTTGGCCAAAAAATAGTTTATCGAAAAAATATGGTAGAATGATAGCCGAAGAAACATATCAAATAAACTGGATAAAAAATATCTCCTCTCGCATTGGAAAGCGAGGTGATCCCAAGATACTTGAAAAAGTTATTTATGCATTCATTTTATTAGAGCAATTAAGAAAACAAAGACTAAACCTAATTTTCAAAGGTGGAACTAGTTTGTTACTTACTTTCCCAAAACCAAGGCGATTTTCTATAGATATTGATATAATTACCCTTGAACAAAAAGCTAAAATTGAGGAAATATTAGGCAATGTAGTAAAAAATAGTCCTTTTACTCGATGGGAAAGCGATAATAATCGCACAAATTACGTGGACGCTCCCGTACTACATTACAAATTATTCGGATCAAAATAACAGAGTTTTCGGAACGCTACCTTACCCGAACATTATATTCACTTTTTTACCAAGTCCAGATTCAAAAATTTTGTACAACGTTGAAAGTTGAATATCACATTTGCCATTTTCCAGTCGGGAAATATAACTTTTTTTAGTCCCAACTTTCTCAGCAAGTTGCTGCTGAGTCATATTTGCTTCTTTTCGTGCTTCCTTCAATATTTCGCTAATGACAAAATACTGTGCTTTTTCTTCAAAGTTGTCTCGTTTTTCAGAGCCTGTTTTTCCATATTTGATGTCTAATAATTCGTCAAAATTTTTAGCATTTCTAATATTGTCTTTGTTCATTCCTTTTTCTTTTTTGAGTTAAAATATTCCTCTTTTAGTTTCAAAGCCAATGCTATCTCGTTTTTTGGCGTTTTGTTAGCTTGTTTTTGGAAACTGTTAAATAGCACAATTATATTCCCTTTGTCGAAACAACAGAAAATACGGTAAATATTGCTTTCAAATTCAATTCGAACTTCATAAAGTCCGTCAGTTCCTGTCATATGGGAGAGGAATTTTTTCGGTACATTTTGAACGGTTCTCAAAATCTTAAAAACATATTCAATCTTTTCCTGCACCTTTTCAGTCTGTTCTAAATAGAATTCGACGAAATAGTGTTCATGAAAAATAATTAGTCTTTGAATATCCACTATCCAAAGTTAACTCAAAAGTTATCCAAAGGCAAGTTTTTTTTCAAATTTTACTCTTTAAATAAAAGTTTGAAATCTGTTTACCGCATTATGAAGACCTGAATTCCCCCCAGCAGGCAGTCTCATTCAATAGCCTGCCGGGGGAAATATATTATTGTTTGGTCTGTGCCGGTTTAGAATAAGGCGGAATTTTAATATCCTTTGCCGGTTGTTTTTCCAGCATCATCAAGACCTCTTTAACCGCCCTTTCCAATTGTGGATCGCGTCCTTGCTGTAGAGATTTTGCATCCTGACGAACCTCAATATCTGGTGCAACCCCTTCATTTTCAGCAATCCATTTATTGGCAGCCGGGTCAAAAATACTATTATCAGGAGCAGTGAGGGCACCTCCATCTACCAAACTATAATGTACGGAACTCTTCACGAGACCACCCCAGGTACGTGCACCAATTAATGGACCTGCATTTCGGTGACGGAAAACCCAGGGAAAGAAATCTCCCCCTGATCCTGCCAGTTCATTGATCAACAAGGCCTTTGGTCCGAGAATCCCTGCCGGCAACTTCATAGGCTTACCACCAGGTACTTCATTGGTCATCGCTGCCCGAAGACTACGGGTCATAAGGTCCGTCATGTAATCATCTAATAAACCGCCACCATTGAATCGTTCATCAATAACCGCCCCTTGTTTATCTTGCTGAGCAAAATAATAGCGATTGAAGGACACAAAACCTGGTCCACCCGTATTTGGCACCCAAATATAGCCCAGTTTTCCGCCGGAAAGGCTATCTACCAACCGTCGATTGTCTTCCACCCAATTGCGTTGACGCAGACTCAATTCATTGCGCAAAGGTTTAACCGTTTCGGTCCATGAACCATCAAAAACAGGTTTATTATTCAAATGCAATACGGTTTGAACATCGGCCGTACCCGCCAGCATTTTATATGGATCTTCAGAAGTTGTCAGTTCCTTACCATTCACACCCACAAGATAATATCCAGATTCCACCTTCATACCAGGTCTGTCTAATGGGCTGGAGAGATTAGGATTCCAGCTTTCAGTGGTGAAAATCCTGTTGATTTTCCAACGATTCTGATCTGCTATCAAATCTGCCCCTAAAACTGCTGCTGAAGAACGATCAGTGGCTGGAAAATCACCACCAAACACGAAACTATGTCCAACTGAAAGCTCCCCGTTGACCATATCTAAAATATAAGTCAGATCATCTCTGTGTTTAACAAAAGGAACCAACGGTGCATACCGGCGATAGACCTCATCCCAATCCCTGCCATGAATACCCTGCTGGTCATAAAAATAATCCTTTTCATAGCGCCAGGCCTCCTCAAACATCTGTTTCCACTCCGCAGACCGGTTCAACTGCATGGTCAGGTCCATTTTCAATGGTTTTGCCTCATTTCCATTAGGCCCACCGGTTGAGCCCACTTTCCACTGACCCATGGCATTTATTATAAATTTTTTCCCATCAGCAGATACAACCAATCCACTTGAACCGGTAAGAAATTCTTTAGCTTCTTTTGCCTCGAGGGTATATTTGTGCACCAGGCCGGGTTTATTTGCCACTCGTTCGCCAACAAAGACAGACCCTTCCGGACCTGCCACCATGGTCGTATAATTCCGTTTTGGCATGCCCAAAGGAATCGTTCTCCGATCAATATTATCAAAATCGATCAGCACCTCGATCTTTTTATCTTTAGGTTTTTCCGGCTCAGGCGATTTTGCTGGCATCTTCGCATCAGGCTTCGCATCGGCTTTTGCATCAGGTTTTGTTTCCGTTTTTTCATCGGCCACTTCCTTTTTCACCTCTTCCTCATCGCTTTTAGGTTTGAAGGGCGATTGATCCGATTTGCGCAGATTAATCACGTAGGCCTCATATTCGGGATTCGCCATTTGGGAACTGGTATTGGCCCAACCGCTACCTAATGCAACTTCGGTACTGGCCAGGAAGTACAGATTTTTTCCATTGCGATCCCAGGCGGGTGAAAAGGCATCGGCAAAAGCATTGGTCAAAGCCCTTTTACTTTTCGTTTTCACATGGTAAGTCTGAATCGCCCTTAATTGATTATCCCCTGCCTTAGCGTAAGCCAACCATTGACTATCGGGAGACCAAGTAAGGCCCATGTCACCCCTTTCCAGATTATTTCCTGCTGTATCAACCGTTTCAATGGTACCTGCCTGAACATCTACTATTCTTATACGCACTCTGTTATCGGTAAATGCGATATATTTTGCATCGGGCGACCAGACGGGTTCCCAAGCCATTTTTGATTCTCCAATAGAAATGATACGTGGTTTATCCATACCATCCTGACCTGCTATCGTCAAGGTATAGCCCTTTCCATCGGCATCAGAAAACCAAGCGAGCTTATCGCCCAATGGTGACCAAATAGGCACGCGGTCAGCGGCACCAGAACTTTGGGTAAGATTCCGCACATCCCCATTTTCAACAGGCACGGTAAATATTTCACCACGCGCTTCCACCAGTGCTCTTTTACCAGTGGGAGACAAGGAGACGTTAGTGGCATTTCGACCCACCTCTTCCCAACGGGTTTCAGCCCAGGGAAAATCGCCGGACACTGTAATATTCAGTTTCTTGCTATTGGATCCATCCAGCCCGATGGTATGCAGGAATCCTTCGCGTTCATATAATAGCCTGTTACCATTTCCGGAAATATATTTTACATCCGTATCTTTGAAAGAGGTTATTTGAGTTAATTTTCCAGCGTCGGGCTCGTACGACCAGATATTCGCCACTCCACCGTTTCTATCGCTAAGGAAATAAATCATTTTACCTAACCAAATAGGCATAATGTCCGTACTGGAAGGATTCGGCAATAATATTTCGCTAAAATCAGAAAGATTCATTAAAATGAGTGGGGTATTCTGTCCACCGCGATAAGCGCGCCATTCCACATCCCACCGATCCATCTTGTCTATAATCATCTTTTTTCCGTCCGGTGAAAAGCTACCATTATTTCCCCATTGTTTAGTCACCAGGGTAGAAGGACCTCCTTCGACCGACACAGTGTACAAGCGGTTATAAGCGGTAGGAGCTGTTTCGCGATCGGAGGCATATAAAATCCTGGAACCATCGGGGGTCCAACCTCTTACGGTAGCAGCAGCAGGATACCAGGTAAGCCTTTTTGGTTCTCCTCCAATCACTGGAACGATATAAACGGCCTGATTCCCGGAGCGATTGGAAGTAAAAGCTATCGTTTTACCGTCGGGTGAAAACTGCGGATTACTTTCAACCGCAGGGGTACTTGTCAATCTGGTTACCTGCTTTCCCTCCAGATCGGAAACCCAGACATCGGCGCCATATATAAAGGTTACCTTATCGGAACTCAGGGATGGCTGACGCAACAAACGGGTTCCCTGTGCCATTAATATACCGCCCGATAAGACAGATAGCATAACTATCTGAAAAAATACCGATAGCGATTTTAATCGATTCATTTTAAATTTCATCATATAGATTCATTTTGCAAAGGCTGTTTTAAAAATATCCTTATAAATATAATGGGTAATTTTAAAATACCCATTTTTATTCTCTGCCGAAAAATTCCTCGATGAGCGGCGATTCAAATCCACGGGACAGCGCGTAACGAAAGGCTTTACTTTTACGCTCGAAAGGCGGTACATCGGGGCATTTTTCAAGTTGTTGAACCAGGATTAAATGCAGGGTTTCCTTATAATCTGCAGGATTAATTTCCTTCATAGCCTCTTTGATGCAATAATCATTGATTCCCTTTTGCTTTAGGGATTGGATAATTTTGATGCGACCCCAGGCCTTCATCCTAAACTTTCCCCGGGCGTAAGTTTTGGCAAATCTGATTTCATTTAAAAAATCTTCCTCAATGAGGCTGCCTATTATTTCTTCCAAATATTCACCATAAATGCCAAGAGAGAGCAATTTTGTGCGGACTTCACGATGGCAACGTTCCTGATACGCGCAATATTTTTGCAATAAAATAAGGGCTTCCTGTTGACTGATGTATTTTTTCATTGATTAGGTCCAACCTTTGTATCTGTAAGTATAAGAAAAATTTCCACAATAGGTGACAATTTAGCGATAAAGCTATATATTTGCACTTCTAAAAGGGGCCCATAGCTCAGTTGGTTAGCAGCACCTGACTCATAATCAGGGGGTCGTAGGTTCGAGCCCTACTGGGCCCACATAAGAAAAACTGATTTTCAGGGGTTTATGAAGTAACATTCATAAACCCTTTTTTTACGCCACATAATGAGCCCTAAAATTAATTGAATAG
>JBMLQR010000125.1:0-7033 GCA_049241465.1 Saprospiraceae bacterium
GGCGCGAGCAGAGAAGGGTTTAATAAAAATATATAGGACGAATTCAAATTATAGTCCGATGAAACAGGGGTTTGATTTACCCAAGATTCAACCTGAGAAGCAATAACACTATTCTGACCAACGCTGCAGAAAGGCACGAATAAATAAAAGAAAAAAATTAAACGATTATAATTCATTGGATGTATTTGAACATTAATACGCATATTTGAAAAAAATATTGAAATTTTCAGTAAAAAGTTTTGTTAAAATCTAAATCGTCGCCCATGAAATCTATCGTCATCCTCGATGGACACACACTAAATCCCGGAGATTTATCCTGGGAAAAAATAAAACAATTAGGAAGGACCACCTTCTACCCGAGGACAAGCAGGGAAGAAGTCCTGAGCAGGGTCAAAGATGCAGAAATAATCGTTGTAAACAAAGTAAAACTTGACGCTGAGGTATTGGAAAACGCACCTTTTTGTCAATGTATTTGCGTAACGGCGACCGGGTATAACAACATAGATATAGAAAAGGCAAAACAAAAAGGCATAGTTGTTTTGAATGCAAGTAACTATGGAACAGGGTCGGTAGCTCAACACGTATTTGCTCTTTTACTCGATATAACCAATCGGGTAAATACGCAAAATACATCGGTAAAAAAGGGAGATTGGGGCAATCAACCCGATTTTTGCTATGGGCATGAATCGCTGGAAAGATTGGAAGGAAAAACCATAGGTATCATCGGATTTGGTGCTATTGGTCAGGCCGTTGCAAAAATAGCTGATGCCTTTGGTATGAAAATTAAAGTGGTTGCACGGACGGCAGAAAAAGCAATAAATCTGGGATTTGAAGTTCAAACATTGGAGCAGGTTATTTCAAACAGTGACATCATCACCCTACATATTCCTTTGACCAATGACACTAAAAATATTATGAATAAGGCTATCTTTCAAAAAATGAAAGAACATACCATTTTAATAAATACATCCCGGGGAGATTTAATTAATGAGGATGATCTATATGAAGGATTAAAAGTAAAAAAACCAGCATTTGCTGCTTTAGATGTATTAAAAACGGAACCCCCTTCAGCAGGTAATCCCCTATTTGAATTAGATAATTGCATCATAACCCCACACGTAGCCTGGGCAACAAAACAAGCAAGAGAAAAACTAATGGACATGACTGTAGAAAATATACTTTGTTTTTTAGAGGGAAGACCTTTCAATAATTTGGCTAAGTAAAAATAAGATGCACAAAAAAATAAAAGGTTTAGTTAAGGTTATGTAAAGAAATCTGAAAATAGTATCTTCGCGTTTTTGAAGCGTGAAAAATATTGTAAAATAATTATATTTGCGCAGTTTTCTAAAAAAGTAAACATTAATCGTTAAACAACTAGTTATGCAAGGAAAAGGGATTATCAGGTTCTTCCTTGTGTTGATGGTTCTGGTTACATTAATCCAGTTCCTATTCACATTGCCCACCCAGAGTGTCGAAAAAGCGGCAGATGCTTATGCTGAAGCAGCAAGCAGAAACGTATCAAAGAACCTTAAGCAGGAGGTGTTCAAACAAAAGCGTATTGCCTATTTGGACTCCATGTCTTCTGAAGAGGTGTTGAAGATTCCTATGCTCAAAACCTACAATTACCAGGAATTAAAATCACAACAATTAGCGTTGGGTCTTGATTTGAAGGGAGGTATGAGCGTTTTACTGCAAGTAGATTTACGTGACTTTTTACGTGCTCTTGCAAATGATAGTAAAGATCCAGCTTTCTTAGCAGCCCTTGAAAAAGCATCAAAGGATCAAATCACCTCACAAGGAGATTATGTAACTTTGTTCGCGGACGCCTACACGCAAAATAATCGTAATCTGGCGCCATTATTTTCTACCTCAGAATTACTTAGGGATGAAATAACCTTTGGATCAAGTAACGCCCAAGTGGTGACTATTTTACGCGAAAAGGCTAGTGAAACCGTTGAATTGACTTTCAAACTTTTGAAAGAACGTATTGACCGCCTTGGTGTTATGCAACCCAACGTTTCTCTTGACCCAAGTCGCGACTTAATTCTTGTGGAACTTCCAGGTATTGATAATCCGGAGAGAGCCCGGAATTTTTTACAAGCCGCTGCCAAACTTGAATTTTGGGATGTTTACAGGATTACTGATCCTGTGAATCCTAATCGTGCAGGTAGCGAAACCATTCAAAAGGCTATCGCTGATGCTAACGCTGAATTGGCAAAAACCATTGGTGGTGGCGAATTGAAAAAGGAAATTTTACGTATTGATACTACTTATGCCACTGATGCAGACGGAAATCAAAACAAAACTAAAATTGCGAAATTAGATACGCTTTATAGCCCGGTAAATATAGCCAGTGGTCCCATATTCGAGAATCTTTCTTTAAATACAGGAGGAGAATTCGGAATGGCGGTTATTGGTGTTTCGGCACGTAATAAAAAATCTATCATCGATTCTTTATTAACCCGTCCAGAGGTTAGAAGCAGAGTACCTAAAGAAATTTCATTCCATTGGGGAAGGGATCCAATTACCAACACACAAACGAACGAGGTAACGGATCTTTATATGCTCTACGCCATTAAAAAGGAAAGAGCGGAAGCCCCAGTATCAGGTGACCAGGTGGTTGCTGCAGCGGCAGAACCTGATCCAATTACTAAGGAAACAGGTGTAACCCTTAGAATGGATAAAAACGGAGCTAAAGCCTGGGCAGAAATGACCACTAAAGCTGCACAAGATAATAATCGTCAGGTTGCTATCTTACTTGATGATGAAGTAGTTTCTGCCCCTAGTGTAAATGAGCCAATCACTGGCGGCAATACACAAATAACAGGTAACTTCAATATTCAGGAAGCACAGGATTTAGCCAATATTCTTGAAATTGGAAAGTTACCAGCGGAAACTAAAATTATATCAGAAGCCTTGGTAGGTCCTTCTTTAGGAAAAGAGAATATCTCAAAAAGTATCAATTCCTTAGTGATTGGATTTTTAATCGTAATGGCCTTCATGTTCCTGTACTATAGTTCAGCAGGTATCATGTCTATCATTTCCCTTTTCCTTAATATCTTCTTTATTTTTGGTACGCTGGCCTCATTTGGTACTGTTTTGACCCTTCCAGGTATCGCTGGTATCGTTCTTACCATAGGTATGGCCGTTGACGCCAACGTAATTATCTATGAAAGAATCAGAGAGGAACTCGCAGAAGGAAAAGCCCTTTTAACGGCTATTTCAGAAGGTTTCCGTCAGTCATACTCAGCGATTATTGACTCAAACGTAACTACGCTACTTTCTGCATTTATGCTTTCATATTTCGGATTAGGCCCAATTAAAGGGTTTGCGGTTGTCTTAATCATAGGTATTTTATCTTCTATGTTTACCGCTGTATTAGTTAGTAGATTATTAATTGATTGGTGGACAGGAAAAGGTAAAGACCTTCAATTTTCTAATTCTTTCTCTAAAAGCGCTTTTTCAAGCATCAATGTTGATTGGATGGGAAAGCGTAAAATAGCTTATCTATTTTCAAGTGTGTTGGTGTTATTAAGCTTGGTTTCTATATTTACCAGAGGATTTGAATTTGGTGTTGATTTTAAAGGAGGATACTCCTATAACATTCAATTTTCAGAATCAGTAAATCCTGAGGATTTAAGGAAAGAATTAACCACTGCTTTTTATGGAAATACCCCAGTAGTTAAATCTATTGACTCTGAAAATTCACTGAATGTTGTTACCAGTTACATGATTGACAGTGGTGATGAAAATGCTTCTCAAAAAGTCCTTGAAAGATTGTTTGCTGGTGTAAACACTCTTTCTGGAAATAATTTAGATATTGCTAATTTCAGTAATCCAGAGGGAACAGGTACCCACGTTGTAAGTTCCAGTCAGGTTGGGCCTACCGTTGCAGAAGATATAAAATCAAGTTCATTTCAGGCAGCTTTATTTGCCCTGGCCCTGATTTTCTTATATATCTTCATTCGATTCAGCAAATGGCAATATAGTGCAGGTGCAGTTATTGCCTTGTTTCATGATACCATAATTACTTTGGGTGTATTCTCAGCATTACATGGAATTTTGCCTTTCAGTATGGAGGTAGATCAGGCTTTTATTGCTGCGATTTTGACCGTCATTGGTTACTCCATAAATGATACGGTAGTAGTTTTTGACCGTATTAGAGAGATGATGGGTATTTATGTCAAAAGATCAAGACATGAGGTAATCAACAAAGCCATCAATAATACCTTAAGTAGAACCACTTTAACCTCATTAACTACCTTGTTTGTAGTTATTGTATTATTCTTGTTTGGTGGTTCAAGTATCAAAGGATTCTCTTTTGCTATCCTATTTGGTATAACTATCGGTACTTATTCATCTATTTTTATAGCTTCTCCTCTTATGTCCGATTTCTTGAAAAAAGACGTAGTTACTAAGGATTAAAAGAGATAAAATTTCTTGTTCCTAAACAGGATAAAGGCGAATGCAACGATGCATTCGCCTTTTTTGTTTATATTGTAAAAGCAAAACAAAATAGGGTGAATCATTGTTTTTTTGGGAAGATTTATCTATTGGTTTCTTTGTCCAACTTCAATCTATCGGCTATGCAAAAATGGGGAATACTTCTTATTTTACTATATACACTTTCAGCTTGTACTTACACTGAAAAAATCAGGGATGGGAAAACAGCCTACGAAAGAAAGCAATTTACCATTGCCAATCAACTGCTTACCAATGAAATAAAAAAAGTTAAAACAGGTACTGATAGAGGTATTTTATCCTTCATACTTGCAGAAACTGCCATGCAAATCGGAAATATTGATCAGGCAATTGAAAATTACAGACTTTCTTATGATAATGGGTTTGGCGTTGATGCCCTGAAAGGATTAGCTTTTGCCCTAAAACAAAGTGAGCAATACACTGAAGCGATGCAAACTTTCAAAGACTTAAGTATTGAAATAGGTAGCCCTTATGAGTACAGAAAAGATATTGCCAATTGTGAACTGGCAGCAAAATGGAAGAAAGAAGAATACAAAGATTTTAAAGTCGAACCTTTACCCATTAACTCCGCTTTCGCCGATTATTCTCCCGTATTACTAAATAAAAACAGCCTCATTTTTACCTCGGACCGACCGACTTCTACGGGTGAACAAATTTATTTATGGACTGGGGCAGGATTTACAGATATTTTTATAGCCGATCTGGAAACTGGCGATGCTGTACCATGGAAAATCAACATTAATTCTCCCGCACATGAAGGAACACTTTCCTTTAATGCTGAACGAAATAAAGCTGTTTTTACACGTTGTAGCGGAGGTAAAAAGGAAGATGCCTTTTGTAAATTATTTATTATTGAAAAAATAAATGCAGAAACCTGGGGCCCTGCCTCTCAAATATTCCCCACATTAAAAGATCTTAATTTAGGACATCCAACCCTCTCCGAAAATGGAAAATATATGCTTTTCAGTGCTAAAGCACCTGAAGGATGGGGCGGTTATGATCTATATAACTCGCAACTTTTAGATAATGGCACCTGGAGTGAACCCGCTTTACTGAATAGACAGATTAATACGCCAGGAAATGAGCAATTTCCGTCCTTAGATAAGGATACACTTTATTTTAGTTCAGATTATTTACCCGGGATGGGCGGACTAGATATTTTTAAAAGCTTCAGACTTGAAAACGGAGAATGGTCGCCACCTGTGAACCTGAAATATCCCATAAATTCTGGTGGCGATGATTTTAATTACACCATAATTCATTCCGTCAATAATCTGCCATTTGGTTATTTTACATCAACGAGAGAAGGTGGTAACGGCAGAGAAGATATTTATACTTTTAAAAAATTACCGCCAAATCCTAAAAAAGATGAGAAGACACCTACGGAAAAACCCAAGGCTGTTGCTTATCAATATTATTTAGATGTTTTTGTACTGGAAAAAATTTATGCAGAACCCAATAATCCAAATTCTGCGTTACTAGGTAGAAAACCTTTAACCAATGCAAAATTATCTACTACCATCACTGGAAATGACCAGGAATTTTTGACGGATAGTACTGGAAAAACCAGAATCACCATTCAACCAGGATCTTCGTGGAATTTCCTGGCTGGCAAAGATGGGTATCTCAATAATGCAGCTACTTTTAATGCCGCAGGACTACAAGCTACCCCAGAAAATCCTATTCAAATAGTAGAAATGGAAATCGTCCTCGATAAAATATTTAAAAATACAGAGATTGTTTTAGACGATATTTATTACGATTTAGATAAATGGGATATTCGTTCTGATGCTAAACCCACGCTGGATAAACTAGCTAATACACTGATCTTAAATCCTCTCATCAGAATTCAACTGGCTTCACATACAGATTGCCGGGGCGTTGATTCCTATAATCAGGTTCTTTCTCAAAGAAGGGCACAATCGGCTATAGAATATCTCATTGGTAAGGGCGTTCCACCTGGACGAATGGTTGCCAAAGGCTTTGGTGAAACTTCACCCACCGCCATTTGTGTCTGTTCGCGATGCACGGAAGAGGAACACCAGCGAAACAGACGAACTACGTTCAAAATTATTGATTAAATATAAACATGCGACCCCTCCAGGGTCGATTTTTACCATTTTTACATGTCATACCATTATGCCCCTGGCGGTTACCATTCTATAAACATGCGACCCCTCCGGGGTCGATCTTTACCATTTTTAATGCCTGACCCCCGGTGGGGTCACATGTCTATTGGCAATATTTGGCCCTGGCGGCATAATTTCCCCAATATCCCATTATGACCCTGGCGGTTACCATTCTATAAACATGCGACCCCTCCGGGGTCGATCTTTACCATTTTTAATGCCTGACCCCCGGTGGGGTCACATGTCTATTGGCAATATTTGGCCCTGGCGGCATAATTTCCCCAATATCCCATTATGACCCTGGCGGCACAATCTCCCTATTATAACATTATGGCCCTGGCGGCACAATCTCCCTATTATACCATTATGGCCCTGGCGGCACAATCTCCCCATTATACCTTTATGCCCCTGGCGGTCAACAT
>JBMLQR010000125.1:7133-17573 GCA_049241465.1 Saprospiraceae bacterium
TGGCCCTGGCGGCACAATCTCCCCATTATACCTTTATGCCCCTGGCGGTCAACATTCTATAAATATGCGACCCCTCTGGGGTCGATCTTTATTTAACCACTATATTGATCATTCTTTTTGGAACAACAATAATTTTTACAACCGTTAGACCCTCAGTCCATTTTTTAATTGGATCGAGCTCCATTGCCGCTGCTTTAATGTCTTCTTCCTTGCCTTGAACATCAAAAACTAAGGTTGCTCTCAGTTTCCCATTGACACTTACTGGATATTCAATGACAGATTCTTCGAGATGCTTACTTTCAAAGATAGGAAAACCAGCCTGATGCACAGAACCTTCATTACCTAATTGATGCCACAATTCTTCACTTAAAAATGGCGCAAATGGTGCCAGGAGAGTTAAGAAAGGTTCGAGCACCTCTCTATGGTGAACATTCATTTTTTGCCAATCATTCACTGCAATCATGAAGGCACTCACACAAGTATTAAAGGAAAAACGTTCAATATCGTCCTGAATCCTTTTAATCGTTGCGTGTAAAACTTTGAGCGCTTCAGGTGTTGCGGGAGTGTCCGTTACCAACCATTTACCGTCTGCGTCTCTAAACAAATGCCATACTTTTCTCAAAAATTTATAGACACCATCTATACCTTTTGTATCCCAGGGTTTCGCTTGTTCAACAGGCCCAAGGAACATTTCATACATTCTAAAGCAATCTGCCCCATATTTTGAGACAACATCATCAGGATTGATCACATTATACAATGATTTCGACATTTTGCCTACTTCTGAATGGGTTATCAGCTGAAAAGTATCTCCTTCATTTGATGGAGTAAATACACCTTGTTCAAGCACCCCACCCTCAGATTCAAAAACGGCAGACACAAATTCAGGTCTCCACGAAATAAACTGACTTACCCCATTTTCATTGAGATGCGAGCCCTGCATATTTCCATAATCTGTAATATAATCTACCAATACAGGTATTCTGGTAAAGGCAAGACCTTTCGCTTCTTCATTTTTCAACAAAGAGGCTGAAATAAATCTACTTTTACCTGCTACTTTGTCCTTTTGCAAGTAAATAGATTCCACTACCCCTTGAATCATACCTTGATTGATTAATTTTTTATATGGCTCAATGGTTGGCACTTTACCCAGATCATAGAGGAATTTATGCCAAAAACGGCTATACATTAAATGCCCCACGGCATGTTCCGTACCTCCGACATACAGATCTACATCTTTCCAATAATTCAAGGCATTTTCACCGGCAAAAACCTGATCGTTTGTTGGATCCATATAGCGTAAAAAATACCAGGAAGAACCAGCAAAACCTGGCATGGTATCTGTTTCACGTTTAAACCCATTAGGAAGATTCACCCAATCCTGCGCTCTGGCAAGAGGAGAAACAGCACCTGATGCGGGTTGAAAATTTTCCAAAACGGGTAATTCCAGAGGAAGTTCCTCTTCACTTAAGGGTATGGCAACGCCATCTTCATCATATATAATGGGAAAAGGTTCCCCCCAATATCTTTGACGACTATAAATAGCATCGCGCAATTTATAATTCACTTGCCTGGAGCCAATATTTTTAGCTTCGATTTCCTTCAACATAAATTCAATGGCTGCAGGAACCTCCATGCCGTCAAGGAATTCAGAATTAATCATTACGCCCAGTTTATCATGTCGCGTTGCCCCCGGATAATTTGACTTATCAATCACATCTATAATTTCCAACCCAAATTTAACGGCAAATAAATTATCGCGATCATCGTCGCTTGGCACGGCCATAATGGCCCCTGTACCATAATCCTTCAGGACATATTCACCGATATAAATAGGAATTTTCTTTCCATTAAACGGATTAATAGCATAAGTACCAAGGAACTCACCGGTGACTTCCTTTACTTCGGCCATTCGCTCCCGTTCAGACCTGCTCTGCACGTAGTCTAAATATTTTGCCACTTTCGGAGCCTGATCTTTTGTGGTCAACAAAGAAACCCATTCGTGTTCTGGCGCTAAAACCATAAAAGTAACGCCAAAAAGGGTGTCGGGACGGGTGGTAAAAATTTCCAGTTGAACATCGTGCCCTTCCACGCCGAAGAACATTCTTGCGCCTTCCGAACGACCAATCCAATTGGATTGCATTTTTTTCATGGCATCAGAATAGTCCAAAGTCTGCAGGTCATTCAATAATCGTTCAGCATAGGCTGTGATTCTTAGCGACCACTGCATCATTGGCTTTTTCTCTACAGGATGCCCTCCCCTTTCTGACAAACCATCTTTTACTTCATCGTTAGCCAACACAGTCCCCAGGGCTTCACACCAATTAACATAGGTAACTTTTCTGAAGGCCAGACGAAAGTTCATTAACATATTTTCCTTTTCCCCTTTGGATTTAGCATTCCATTCTTCCGCACTAAAGTGTTCAATATCACTGTGAACAGCATTTAAATGGCTGGAACCAAGGGTACTAAAATGATTTTCAAGTTCGGAGACAGGTTTAGCTCTATTGGCTTTGGTGTCATAATAATGAGAAAAAAGTTGTAAGAAAATCCATTGAGTCCATTTATAATAAGATGGATTAGACGTTTGCACCTCTCTGTCCCAATCGAAACTAAATCCAAGATTATCTAACTGACCTCTATATCTGGCAATATTTTGAGCAGTAGATATAGCAGGTTGAACCCCCGTCTGAATAGCGTATTGTTCGGCCGGCAGGCCAAAGGCATCATATCCCATTGGATGTAAAACATTGAAACCTTTGAGCCTTTTATATCTGGCATAAATGTCAGAAGCGATGTATCCGAGAGGATGTCCTACATGCAGACCAGCGCCAGAAGGGTAAGGGAACATATCCAAAACATAATATTTTGGTCTATCGGAAGTGTTACTTACTTTGTACACTTTATTTTCTTCCCAAAACTTTTTCCACCTGGATTCAATATCTGAAAATCTGTATTCCATTATCGTTTAATTTTGTTGTGCCATTAGCTCTAAAAATCGTTATAGAGACCAAAAGCGTAATTTTACGCAAAAATAGACAAAAAGGAATTAGATTTGCATTGTTGAGAACACTTTAATAAATGCAAGTAATATGATTCGTTTTTTGTTCAAACTTGGATTAAGCTTAGTTGTCCTTTTATTGGTTTACAACTATTTTTTAGGCACTCCAGAGGAAAAATCCACCTCGAAAAAGATATTTGGAGAAGTAATTCACCTTGGAAAGTCTTCATGGGACCTTCTTCGGGCTGAAAAACAAAAATTAAAGGACGGAAAATATGATCTCGCTATGGATAAAGTGAGCCAACTATTAAACGGACTTGAAAATGCGGTGGTTAAGAGTGGGGATCCGCAAATTAATGAACAGTTTCAGGATTTAACAAATAAAAGAGACCAGTTATTACAAATGGAGGAAGTTGCCACTGGATTAACAACGTCTGAAACAAATGGTACCCTAACAGCTCAAGAAAAAACAGAACGATTAAAATTATTAAAATCCTTGTTAGCTGAAACAGAAGCATTAATGAATCAGTTGGAAAACAGATAATTAAGAAATGAATCCAGCGACATCTACTCAACAAGATTCTGGTAAATTTGGATCAAAGCCAAACTACCTTTCTGCTATGTTAAGCATATCACTGATACTATTTATCTTAGGTATTTTCGGATTTATTTTAATAAATACCCGACAGTTAATATCGTTTTACAAAGAAAATCTAAATATAATTGTTGAGATTAGTGAAACGGGAACAGAAGAAGAAATGGTTTCTATGAAAAGCTGGTTAACGACACGCGATTTTTATAAAAAAGGAAGTTTCTCTATGATCCCGAAGGAGGAAGCTATGCAAATGATGCGAAAAGATTTTGGGGAAGATTTTTTAAAACTCGATTTACCCAATCCCTTTTTAGATATTGTAACTTTCAATGTTAAGGAAGCCTATTTAGATAAGGAAGCATTAAGAAAAATTAAAAATGCCTTATTAAAATTCCCAACAGTACAGGCTGTTTATTTTCAAGACAGTTTCCTTCATTCATTATTGAAAAATATGAATAAGTTTTTACTTTTCACTTTTGCGCTCACCCTCGTTTTGTTGGCAATATCTATCACCCTGATCTTCAATACCCTCAAACTAGCCTTACATACGCATCGTTTTATCATTAAAAACATGGAATTAGTAGGCGCAAGTTGGCAATTTATCAGTACCCCATTTATAAAGAGAAGTTTCTTCCATGGTATATTGGCTGGTTTTATAGCTATTTTGGGTCTCGGTGTCATTTACTTTTGGTTGGCGAGTAATTTGCCCGAGTTGGTCCGCAATGTACCCACGGAAAAGCTGTATATTTTATCAGCCACCATACTATTTGCGGGTATATTCATTTATGTTTTTAGTACATTTTTTGTTGTAAACAGGTATTTGAAAATGCGTGTGGATGATTTGTATTAATATGAAATGACAAATGTCCTTAGATAAATAAATTTAATGTTTAATTTCGTTCTCGGAATTTAAAATCCGGTAAAATCATGAGTAAATCAAAAGTCCGAATTACACCCAATCCCGCGGCAACTACCAAGGTAAATGAAACGGGACAAACAACAAGTAAGCAGCGAGCCACCGTGAGTGGGGTAAAATCTAAGCCTCAGCAAGTTCAAATGGAGATGTTATTTAATAAAAATAACTTTATTTGGATGGGCGGAGGTATATTATTGGTTGCCATTGGTCTCGTATTAATGTCAGGTGGCAATATGCCTAGTCCAGACGTTTGGGATGAAACAATTATTTATAGTCCTGTCAGAATGGTCATTGCACCCATTTTTATTTTAGCTGGATTAATTATTGAGGTGTTTGCTATATTTCGTAAATAATGGATAGTAACATAGAAGCCATTTTACTTGGTATAGTTCAAGGCTTAACAGAATTTCTGCCTGTGAGTAGTAGCGGTCACTTAGAGATTGCTCAATACTTTCTAGGTGATAAAAAAGACTTAAATTCTGGTCTTTTAATGACTGTAACCTTGCATGCAGCGACGGCGTTGGCGACCATGGTTGTATTTAGAAAAGAAATTGGTATAATCCTTTCCGGCTTATTTAAGCCACGGATAACTGAATCTCATTTATTTGCCCGTAATATTATTCTCTCGATGATACCTGCTGTATTGGTGGGATTATTTTTAGAAGAAGAGATTGACAGACTTTTTGAGGGACAAATTGTCCTTGTGAGTGGTTTATTATTGGTCACTGCAGGTATTTTGTTCTTTGCCGACAGAGCAAAAACGGGAACAAAGACGGTGGGTCCAAAAGAAGCTTTCATTATAGGTATTGCCCAAATGATTGCTATTTTACCAGGAATTTCAAGGTCAGGAGCGACCATTTCAACATCGGTTTTATTAGGTATTCAAAAAGCTGAAGCGGCCCGATTTAGTTTTCTAATGGTTATTCCATTAATTTTAGGTAAGATGGCTAAAGATTTGCTTGATGGTGCCTTTAATGTAAAGGAATTCTCCCTGATACCCCTCTCTCTGGGCTTTCTTGCCGCTTTTCTTACTGGTTTGTTCGCCTGCACTTTGATGATCAAAGTGGTACAGAAAAGTAAATTAGGCTATTTTGCGCTCTATTGTTTTATTGTTGGCGCAGGAATGCTGTTATTTCTGACAGCAAAATAAATGTAAATGATTGACCCTGTTATTTCTGAATCTTCCAAAAATACACAACATCCCCTGGAGGTTGGAACTATCTTACTGATTGACAAGCCGGCAGGATGGACTTCATTTGATGTGGTTAATAAAATACGGGGATCTATAAAACATCATCTTGGTTTAAAAAAGATAAAAGTTGGTCATTCTGGTACATTAGATCCTATGGCCACTGGCTTACTTTTACTGGGAACGGGGAAATGCACCCGTGATTTAGCCTCTTTACAGGAATTGGGAAAATGTTACGAGGGTACCATTACCTTGGGTGCAACTACACCCACTTACGACGCAGAATCGGAACCTGACGAGTTATTCCCCTTTCAACATATAACGAGAGAAACTCTGGACACAGCCCTCTCTCATTTCAAGGGGGAACAAATGCAGATTCCACCTATTTTCTCAGCTATCAAAGTGGGCGGGCAGCCGCTCTATAAGAAAGCAAGGAAAGGAGAAGTATTTGAACCTGAAGCACGACGAATTACTTTGTATTCCTTAGAAATTCTTCGGTTTGAATTGCCGGAAATAGATTTCAAAGTTCATTGCAGCAAAGGAACTTACATACGTTCTCTTGCGTTTGATTTGGGTAAATCATTACAATCAGGAGCCTATCTTTCCAGATTAGTTAGAACCAAAATTGGAGATTACCAACTGACAGAGGCAGTAACACCAGAAAAATTTATTGAATCTTTAATAGCAAGCTAATATATACCTAAAATGGACGTTGAAGGAAAACAATTTGTAGGGGTTATAGGCGCAGGTAGTTTTGGCTTAACCATAGCTAATTTATTAGCTCATAATGTCCCTGTTTTACTATTTGCCCGACGGCCAGAGGTAGTTAAGCAAATCAACGAACATCATTATTTTGACAACGTAGTTATATCCCAAAGGGTTACGGCAACTAATGATCCAAAAAAATTAGCTGAAACTTGTACGCTACTTTTTCCCGTTATTAGTTCTGATGCTTTTAGGTCGGTTATGCAAATGTTTGGCCCTTACCTTCGACCTTCTCACCTCATCATACATGCTACCAAGGGATTTGATGTAGGAATATCCAACGCAGACATTACAGCTGGTAAATTGCGAAAGGAGCATATTATGACCATGAGCCAGGTTATTAAGGAAGAAACTTCAGTGAGAAGAATTGGCTGTTTGGCCGGGCCGAATCTGGCCTCTGAAATCATGGAAGGACAACCTACTGCGACCGTTATTGGAAGTCCCTTTGAAGAGGTTATTGAAGCGGGAAAAAAAGCGTTAGGTAGCGATGTTTTTCATGTTTTTGGAACAAATGATCTTCTTGGTGCGGAATTTGCCGGCGGGCTTAAAAATATTTTTGCTCTGGGTTCAGGATTAATTACAGGAAAAGGTTTAGGCAAAAACATTCAGGCTATGTTGCTTACCCGGGGTCTGATGGAAATGATTTATATTGGAAAGGCCTTCGGTGCGGGACCCAGAACTTTTATCGGCACCGCTGGTATTGGGGACCTTATAGCTACCGGAACCAGCGAAAATAGTAGGAATTATACCTTTGGATTTAAACTGGGGAAGGGTGAAAAGCGTATTTCCTTGATTGAAAACGCCCCTGAACTAGCAGAAGGGGTAAGAACACTTTACTTATTTCATCATCTGGCTATAAAATTAAAGCTTAGATTGCCCATTACAAAAATGCTTTATCAAGTTGTTTACGACGACTACGACTTCTCTGAAGCCCTAAAATATTTGATTACCTACCCTTACGATGTAGATGTCGATATTATTTTCTAAATAATTATGCCCAGTTGGATTATCGGTAACTATGAAAAAACAAGGTCTTGCAGGTACCGTTATTCTTTACACTGGTGTTTTATGGGGCTTCGTAAACAGTACCCTTCTTTTTCCCAAAATACTGGGTGCCAGTATTTTTGGCTTTATTCAGACTCTCTCTTTTACAAATAATTTGATTATCACCTTTGTCCTGCTTGGCTTACCCGGCGCAGTTATCCGGTTTTATCCTTATTTCAAAGACGAAAAAAAAACCAGGGATTCATTTTTTACTTTCATTTTATTCATTGGCGTTATGGCCATTATCCTGGGGGGTATTATTCTTTATTACTTTAAATGGGATATTATTCTCAATATCAAAGATGTAGCAAGTCGGGAATTAGCCCGCCAATATTTTTACCTCATCTTTTTTAATCTACTCACCTATACTTTACTAAGTATTTTAGATGCCTTTAATACCGCCAGACAACGTCCATTATTTAATATTTTTCTTACGCAGGTTTTTTCCAGAGCCATTACCACCCTACTTATACTTTTTTATTATTACGACCTGATTGATCTCAAATTATTTCTCGATTTGTATGGAATTAAGGGATTGTTGAGTATTCTTTTACTGGTATTGCACATCGAATGGCGGGGATATTTAGGTTATGCGTCCTTAAAACCCATTTTAACATCACCGTATTTAAAACCTATATTTACCTATTCCCTATTCATCATGTTTACTGGCCTTAGTAATAATCTAATTGCCTATATTGATACCATGATGATCTCAGGAATGATTGACTTTACCATGGCAGGTATTTACGCTGTTTTTTATTTTGTTTCTACCACCATCACCATGCCGGTGAATGCTTTTGGCTCCGTTATTTCACCACAAATAGCTGAGTACTGGAAAAAAGGAGAGATACAGGAGATTCATTTGTTAAATCAACGTACCACCAAAGTAGTTTTAGTTTTAGGTGTATTAGTTTATGCTGGGGTACTTGGAAACCTTCACAACGTAGTTAAAGTTCTTGGTGAACCCTACAGATCGGGCATCCCTATTGCTATTTATCTTGGTTTTGGTCAAATATTTGCCATGATGACCGGTTTTTCTTCCCTTATTCTCATTCATTCAAATAAGTACAAATTTGATCTCCTGGCTAAAACATTCATGGCCATTTTGACTATTGGATCAAATTTCGTCTTCATCAAGTATTTTGGTGTGGTAGGAGCGGCTATGGCCACGGCACTAACCATCATTATCACCAGTTCTATTTATTTGGTTTTCAATTATATACATTGGAAATTTCATCCTTTTACAAAGGCCTATTTCAAAATATTTTTAGCTGGAATTATCTGCTGGCTAGCTGTATTGTATATTCCAATATACCCAAAAGCTTACATCGATTTGGCGTACAGAGCACCCCTTATGACGCTTATTTATTTTGCTATTATTTACTTTACTCGTGTTTTACCAGATGTAAACAACTGGATTTTAGCTAAATACATACATATTACAAAGATTTAAACATGGAGAAAGGTGAATTACCCATTGATTTTATTCATCAAATGGGAAATATATTAGACGAATGCGAATTACCAGAATTTATTTCTTCTGTAACAACGACTGCCTCGGTCACCGGTATCCGTTTTAACCCATTAAAAGCGTCGGGATTGAATGAGTCCGGAACGCCTGTTCCCTGGACACAACGAGGATTCACTCTTAAAAACAGACCTAATTTTACCTTAGACCCATCCTTTCACGCAGGTGCTTATTACGTACAAGATCCAAGTTCAATGTTTGTGGAATGGGTGGCCAATAAACTTTTGGCAACAACGCAGAAACCATTCATTCTCGATTTAGCAGCGGCGCCCGGGGGTAAAAGCACCATTTTAGCAGAAATAGCCAGCGAAAAAAACGGCTTTCTCCTGGCTAATGAAGTCATTAAATCGAGAGTGCCCATTTTAAAACAAAATCTTGCTAAATGGGGTTATGCCAATGTTTTTGTTTCCTCCTTTGAAGTTCCAGTTTTTAGCGCTCTTCCTCCCCTGTTCGATTTGATATTATTAGACGCTCCCTGTTCTGGCGAAGGATTGTTTAGAAAAGATGTAAAAGCAAGAGATGAATGGTCGCTGGAACATGTGAATCATTGTGCATCGAGGCAAAAACGTATCCTTTCTCCCATTCCTGCCTTACTAAAAGAGGGCGGATATTTAATATATAGCACTTGCACCTATAATACACAGGAAAATGATGACCAAATCGCCTGGCTTTGTCAGACATTTTCATTAAAGATAGTACCCTTGGAGGTACCACCGCAATGGGGTATTATAAGCACTGAAAAAGGAGGCTTTCAATGTTTCCCTCACAGGGTAAATGGGGAGGGATTTTATTTAGCCGTCCTGCAAAAAATAGGTTCTAAGGAGAGAAATACTCTAACCGAACAGGTAAAAAGAAACGTAAAGGTGCCAAGAAAAAAAATAAATTTCCCTGATGCTTTGTCAGCCTTTTTAAAAAAAGACAACCAACTTGTTGGTGTTCAGGATAATAGTGGAAACTATTACGGTGTCCCTGAAGATTTATTTGAGGAGTTTAATCTTATAAGCCAATATTTACCATTTATTGACCCCATTTTATTATTGGGCGCATCTAAAGGTAATGATTTCATTCCTGAACAAGAACTCGCTTTGAGTTCGTATATAAATGAGGAGGTGCCCCATTGGGAACTGGAACGGCATGAGGCCTTATTATACCTTAAAAAAGAAGTTTCAAATAGTGCGCCACCTAATGTTGGATGGGGAAAAATGTCCTACAATGGACTTTCTATGGGTTGGTATAAAGCTATGGGACACCGATACAATAATTATTTTCCTAAACATTGGAGAATAATGATGCCCTTACCAACCGCTTCACATTTGCCAGAATTACCTTTTTCAACCAGGTTATAATATCATTGAAGGACACCTTCCCCGCTCTGTTTCGATGTCGTAGAAAATATATGAAATAC
>JBMLQR010000126.1:0-7808 GCA_049241465.1 Saprospiraceae bacterium
GGGGTGGCGGAGGTATTGGAGGCGCTATTGCTAAGAAATTGGCTGCTGAAGGAGCGCACATTGTCATCACTGACCTATCGGAAGAAAGATTAAAGGAGGGTATTCAATCCTATAACAAGGATGTAGCCAGGTACTTTTCTGGAGATATAACCCAGGAAAAAGATTTGTTGAAATTAATTGATTTTACTTGTTTGCAATTTGGTGGGGTAGATATCATTGTTCATAGTGCAGGTCTTGCCATATCGAAATCTTTGACCGATACCTTGGAATCTGATTGGGATATTTTACAAAATGTATTGGTTAAGGCACAGTTTCAACTGTTTAAGTTGGGCGTCAATATAATGAAAAAGCAACAATTTGGTGGAAATCTTGTGACCATTGCCAGTAAAAATGGACTGGTTTCAGGTCCAAATAATGTTGCTTATGGTACAGCCAAAGCGGCGCAACAACACATGACCCGATTACTCGCCGCCGAATTAGCGAAAGAAAATATCAGAGTAAACACCGTCAATCCTGATGGAGTTATCGTTGGAAGCAAAATATGGGAAGGTGATTGGGCAGAAGGAAGAGCAAAAGCTTACGGCATATCAGTGTCTGACTTACCGGCACACTATGCCAAAAGGAATCTTTTAAATCAAATTATTTTACCAGAGGACATTGCCAACGGTGTTTTTGCCCTTTTAGCGGTGCTCAATAAATCGACGGGACTAACTATTAATGTTGACGGAGGCATACCTGAAGCATTTGTTCGTTAAAAGTTGGGCTCAAGCTTTTTATCCTTAAATTACTTTCTTTATGCGAATAGATTCATTGCATATTTCAAGACATAATGATTTGTTTTTGGAAAAACATAGCCAATCATTTGATTTTCTCAAAAGAGAACTTTCCGATAAAGGTGTTGATGTTGAGTCTATTATAACCAAAATACAACAATTCCAGGTAGCAATTCCCAGCTGGGCGCTTGGTGCAGGGGGAACCCGATTTGGCAGATTTTCTATGGGTGGTGAACCTGGAGATCTCTTTCAGAAAATATCCGACATAAGTATCATCAACGATTTAACGGGAGCTGCTGGCGCCGTTTCATTACATATCCCCTGGGATATTCCGGAAAATGTGTCAACATTAACTCGTTACGCGAGTGAATGCGGTATAACTTTCGATGCCGTAAATTCCAATACCTTCCAAGATCAAACAGATCAAGCCCTTAGCTATAAATATGGTTCTCTCTGTCATACAGATAGAAAAGTACGAGAACAGGCAATACAGCACAATATAGAGGTTATTCATTATGGAGAAGCATTGGGTTCAAAAAGTATAACCGTATGGTTATCAGATGGATCTACCTTTCCAGGTCAGATTAATTTTAGACAAGCTCTGTCAAGAACAAAGGAATCTTTACAAGAAATATACAGACATTTACCCGCCGATTGGCAAATGTTTATTGAGTATAAACCCTACGAGCCTCAGTTTTACAGTACCGTAATTCAAGATTGGGGAACCTCCCATTTATTGGCTTCCGCTTGCGGTCCTCAGGCTTTTAGTCTGGTCGATTTGGGTCATCATTTACCAAATACTAATATTGAGCAAATTGTCGCGACCTTGTTGTCTTTAGGGAAATTAGGTGGATTTCATTTTAATGACAGCAAATATGGCGATGATGATCTCACCGTTGGTAGCATAAAACCTTACCAGTTATATCTGATTTTTTTAGAATTAGTGAGTGGACTTGCTGATCCAACGGTGGTAAATCCCCCCATTTCATACATGATCGATGCGAGCCATAATGTAAAAGATCCATTGGAAGATCTTATGCAAAGTGTAGAGGCCATTCTCCTTTGCTATACACAGGCATTATTGGTAGATTTTAATAAACTGAATGAGCTGAGAGATAAAAACGAAGTGGTTTTAGCTCAGGAACTGATTCAAGATGCCTACAGAACAGATGTGAGGCCCTTACTTAGAGAGGCCAGATTACGAAAAAAAGCGGCATTTTCTCCAATTCAATGCTACAGAGATAATGAAATAAGGAGTCAGCTCATCAGAGAAAGAGGAATTACCAATAAAGCAAAAGGATTGTAAATGATGTCCATCCTCATTTTTGATGTGGGTAAAACAAATAAAAAAGCCATTTTATATGATTATTCATACAAAGAAATATGGCAAACGTCCACTGTTTTACCTGAAATAACTGATGAAGATGGCTTTCCTTGCGACGACATTCATGCCATATTAGCATGGATGAAAAACGTTTTGTCAAATCTTATTAGCGATGGAACTTATCAGATAACCCATCTGAATTTTTCTGCTTACGGAGCAAGTTTCGTACATGTCGATGAGGCTGGGAATATTTTGACTCCTCTTTATAATTATACAAAGCCGATATCATCGGATATCAGAGTATCATTTTATGAAAAATACGGAGATGAAAAGAAATTGGCCTTAGAAACCGCTTCGCCAAGTCTCGATTTTTTAAATTCCGGTTTACAATTATATTATATAAAATACCGATATCCATCTGTATTTGAGCGTATTAAATGGAGCTTGCATTTACCTCAATTTTTAAGTTATTATTTCACAAAATGGCCGGTTTCAGAATTAACCAGTATTGGTTGCCACACGGCCTTATGGAATTTTTCAAAAAATGAATATCATTCCTGGGTTTATGAAGAAGGGATGACCGAAAAATTTCCTCCCTTAACAACTACGGGTACCCATTCAGAAACAACCATATCAGGCAAATTAATAAATATTGGCGTAGGTATTCATGATAGCTCTGCTGCCTTGTACCCTTTTTCTTTATTAACGGATGAACCCTATTTACTTTTATCGACAGGAACCTGGAGTATTGTATTCAACCCCTATTCAACGCAACCTTTAACGGCGGAAGAGTTAGAAAACGACTGTTTACTTTTCCTTCAACCCAATGGAAATCCAGTAAAAGCGGCCAGACTTTTTTTAGGCTATTCCTATCAGCAAAAATTGGAAGAAATAGGTAAATATTTTAAACATGATTTGAAAAATTTGTCAAAAGAACCCTTTGATAATCCTCTTTTGGATACCATTTCAACATCCACACAAAGGTATTTTTCATTTCCTTTGCTAAATATGGAGGAAATGCCAGCATCAGCAACCGATTTATCCCTTTTTACATCTTTTGAAATTGCCTATTACCAAATGATTTGGGAATTAAGTACTTATCAGATTAAGGCAATAAAAATAGCCACTGAGGGAAAAGAATTTCAACGAATGTACATAGATGGAGGATTTTCAAAAAACAATATATTCATTCAAAGTTTAAAAATACAACTTCCTGCCACAGAAATAATTGTATCTGAATTTTCATCAGGGGCTTCATTAGGTGCAGCTATGCAAGTAAAGGGACATTAAAATTATCTACATTTTACTTTGAAAAAGAAAAATGTAATGATTTTAGTCTAAAAATCAGAATAATTATATACTTTTAGATAACAACTTAAAATTTAAACATTGAAAGTAGGATTATTCATTCCCTGTTATATGGATCAATTTTATCCACAAGCAGCCATTGCAACATACAAACTATTGCTAAAACTAGGATGTGATGTAGAATATCCTGAAGGACAAACCTGTTGTGGCCAACCTTTGGCCAATGCTGGAAATGAGGCAGCATCGAGGGGAAGTTACCTTCATTTTGTAACTATGTTTGAAAAATATGATTATATCGTAGCCCCTTCGGGAAGTTGTGTTTATCATGTGCGACACCATTTTGACACTTTGGACCAAACCGATGCAGTTAAAAAAGTACGTGCAAAGACCCTTGATTTAACGGAATTTTTACTTGACGTATTACAAATCAGCTCTTTACCCGCCAAATATCCACATAAAGTAGGATTGCATCAAAGTTGTCATGGACTACGAGGTTTACATTTAGCCACTTCAAGTGAATTGGTGAACAAACCAGCGGCCTCCAAACTGCATGAATTATTAAGCATGGTAGAAGGCCTGACATTGGTTGAATTGGATAGAAAAGACGAATGTTGTGGATTTGGGGGAACCTTTTCAGTAAAAGAACCTGCTATTTCCGTAAAAATGGGTAAAGATCGAATTAAGGATCATTTTTCAAAAGGGGCGGAAGTCATAACTGCCGGAGATATGAGCTGCCTTATGCATTTAGAGGGCATAATATCGAGGCAGAACATACCAATTAAAGTAATACATATTGCTGAAATATTAAATGCAGACGGAATATGATGCCACATGCCCAAAAAGCGGCTATTTTCAATAAAGACGAAGCGAGAACAGACTGGCACGATGCCTCCTTATGGATGGTTAGAAAGAAGCGGGACTTTGCTGTTTCGGAGATACCTGAATGGGAATTTCTTAGGGAATTTGCCTCAGATATAAAAATGCACACCCTGTCAAAATTAGATGATTACCTGGAAGCATTTGAAAAAGCAGCGATTCAAAATGGTGCCATCGTGCATTGGGCTGCTGATGCAAAGGAGCATAATGATATCGTTTTATCCATTTTAAATAAGCACCAGGCGAGAAAAATGGTCAAGAGCAAATCTATGCTCACCGAAGAGTGTCACCTCAATGAATTTTTAGAGCGTCATAACATTGAGGTTATCGATTCAGATTTGGGGGAAAGAATTATTCAAATGTTGAATGAACCACCCAGCCATATTGTACTACCTGCCATACATTTGAAGAAAGAAGAAATTGGAGAATTATTTCATAGAGAGTTACATACAGAAAAGGGGGCCACTGATCCGCAATATCTTACCGAAGCCGCACGGCATCATTTAAGGGAAAAATTTCATACGGCACAAGTTGCATTAACTGGCGTTAATTTTGGTATAGCTGAAACAGGAGAAGTAGTTGTTTGTACCAATGAAGGTAATGCCGATATGGGCGTTCATTTAACGCCTGTTCAAATACATAGCATGGGTATCGAAAAACTGATACCCAGGAGAAGCGACCTCGCTGTATTTACCCGTTTATTAGCCAGAAGTGCTACTGGACAACCCGTAACAGTTTTCACCTCACACCATAGAAATCCAAAACCTGCGGGTGAAATGCATATTATTTTAGTGGATAATGGGAGAACGGAACAATTGGGTAAACCCGATTTCCGAAGTTCACTAAAGTGCATTCGCTGTGGCGCTTGTATGAATACTTGCCCTATTTACAGAAGAAGTGGCGGACATAGTTATGAGACCACGATTCCAGGACCTATTGGTTCGATATTAACACCAGGTATAGATTTAAAAAAACATGGACAATTACCCTTTGCTTCCACCCTTTGTGGTTCATGCACTGATGTTTGCCCGGTTAAAATAGATATTCATACGCAACTTTATAAATGGCGACAGATTGTCAGCGAAGCAGGTTTGCCCGAAGCGGGAAATAAAACCATGATGAGCATAATGGGAAATGGCTTAGCCTCTCCTTCCTTTTTCCATCGTTTGGGAAATATCGGGAGGAAATTATTACGCCTTTTTCCAGGAAAAGAAAGATTTCTCTCCTTCACGGTATGGACTAAAGACAGGGATTTACCCAAAGCACCGGTCGAATCATTTAGGGAATGGTATGCAAAACAAGCTAAGGATGCCAAGTAAAGAATCAATTTTATCAAAAATAAAAGCCAATAGACCAAATCTTTGGCCTCTACCCGATGTTCCTATTTTCGAAACATCTGCTACCGACAAGAAGACATTGTTTATAAAAATATTGGAAAGAGGAGGAAGTAAAGTACATTGTATTGACGATAGTACACAAATACATCAGGTAATAACTACCCATTTTCCCGAAGATAAAAGAATGGTCTCTACTTTACCCACTTTAGAGGGAATAGAGGGAATAACCACTCTTCATCCCGATTTTTATGAAGGGACTGAGGTAGCCATCATTGAAGGACTTATTGGCGTAGCTGAAAACGGAGCCCTTTGGGTAACTGAGAACGAGCTGGGAAATGTGCGTGTTTTACCTTTTATTGCACAACATTTAGTCATGGTTATCAGCGAAAAAAACATTGTTGGGACCATGCACGAAGCTTATAAAATTTTAGGACTGCCCACTACTGCAGGCTTTGGTGTATTCATCGCCGGACCATCAAAAACCGCCGACATAGAACAATCATTAGTTATTGGGGCTCAGGGAGCTCGTAGTTTATTGGTCATTCTCACCCCTTAATCGATTCATCATGCTTTTAGAAAAACTCAGCGCCCACCTCGAAGAAGTAAAAGAATACGAAAGAGAACCTGTTCCGGCCTCCCGCTGGCGAGGATTTAAAAGTTTTTTAGGAATGTATGCCGGTGAGCACACAGCTGGTACAGAATTTGTCATCGGCCCCTTGTTTGTTGCTCATGGCGCGGGGGCTATGGACCTTATATTAGGTTTACTCCTTGGCAATTTTTTAGCTGTTCTTTCATGGGCATTTATCTGCGCACCCATTGCCATAAGAGAAAGAGTAACTTTATATTATCTGCTCGAAAAAATATGTGGTAAACACCTTACCAACGCTTACAATCTGGTCAATGCCCTCATGTTCTGCTTTTTAGCAGGTTCCATGATAGCCGTTTCAGCCACCGCAATTGGTATTCCATTTAATATACCGCTGGCAAAATTAACCGATTGGCTACCTTCTGGCATACCCTGGATAATCATTGTGGTCCTGGTGGGAGCTGTTACCACTTTTGTAGCTACCTTGGGCTATGATAAGGTAGAAAAGTTTTCAACCATTGCTGCACCCTGGATGATTTTAGTATTTTTAGCCGCAGCTATAGCTGTTTTACCTGAATTGGGCGTAAAAAACTGGGGCGATTTTTTTCAGGTTGCGCAAGATAAAATATGGACAGGAAAACCCCTTGCCGGTCAAAGTAAATTCACCTTTTGGCATATCTTATTTTTTGCCTGGTTCTGTAATATGGCTATGCACATTGGCATGGCTGATTTGTCCATACTAAGGTATGCGAAAAAATGGACTGCTGGCTTCGCTTCAGCTGGAGGAATGTACGTGGGACACTATATTGCCTGGTTAGCTTCAGGTATTTTGTACGCTCTTTTTTTACAACAAAGCAACGAAAATTTAGAATTTGCACCAGGTCCTGTTGCCTATTCAGCCGCTGGTATTACCGGTGCATTATGTGTAATCATTGCAGGTTGGACGACGGCTAATCCCACCATTTATCGGGCAGGACTCGCTTTACAAGCTATCATGCCCAAAGCAAAAACTTGGAAAATAACCTTAATTGTAGGCTCTATTACCACTTTAGCCGCTTGTTTTCCTGCTTTAGTCATGCAATTACTCGATTTTGTGGCCCTTTATGGATTAATTCTCATGCCAATGGGAGCCATTATTTTTATAGACTACTGGCTTTTTCCTCGCATAGGAATACAATCTAATCTGGCGGCCGTGAAAAATCTTACCTTTAATGTCGCTGCGTTAATCACCTGGCTCGGAAGTTTGTTAGCCTGCTATTTAATTGCCAAAACGACTGGATTGGAAATATTTTTCCTTGGACTTCCAGGCTGGTTTCTTGCTGCCCTGATTTATATTATTTCTTCTTATGTGTATCAAAAAAAATGGTCAAAATGAAGATATTACTAAAATTAGTATCGATTGTGGGACTTATTCTAACTATTCTACCTTCTATTGGGGTATTCTATGAGGTAATCAGTCAGGAGGAAAATAAGTACTTTATGCTTGTTGGCACGCTACTTTGGTTTGGACCTAAGATTATTTTTAAGGCAAAATAGGTCTTATCCCGGATTCAGTTGCCTTTTCAACGATTCTATTTCCATTTGCAAGGCTATATTTTTTTGAA
>JBMLQR010000127.1:0-13353 GCA_049241465.1 Saprospiraceae bacterium
GGATTTGTATTTTACGGGTAAATATCGCATTTTCAGTAAGAACTCTGACATAATAAACGCCAGTTACTCTATTTGCAATAGATATCTCTAATTCTGATTGATTTATATTATTTGATTCAAACAATATCTGACCAGACATATTAACTAACTGTACGGTTCTAATTAAACCGTTATTATAGCTTTTTATGTTGACAAAATCCGTGGCAGGATTTGGAAAAATACCAATTTCAACACCTTCGTTATACCTGGGACTTAAAACAGGTTCTACAGGTAATGTAGGCGTAGCTTTTTCTTTACTATCGCTAAAATCAATCGTTAATGTAAAGGGTTCTACATAGAGACTATACGCATTACCATTCACGTCACTTGCTGTAGCTTGACCTCCCAGGGTAACTTGCAGTTCATTGGAACCATTGGGTGGTTTAATACCCGCGATATCAATCACAATAATTCTTGCAGTACCTACTTTACCAAATCCGTCCGCTGCTTTACCACTTGTTCTGGTATAAGCAGCTTCCATAACTCCTCTGTCATTATTACTACTAGTCAACGCAAACACAGGGGAATTATAAGCTACCCAGCTCCTTGAATCAAAAGTTAAAGATGACTTGGATAAATCAAAAATCTGCTTGTTGAAAGGTAAAGAAAGCGTAAAACCGTATAAGTCTATAGCAGGTTTGCTTTTATCTCCAATAAATACCTCAAGATTCACTGCTTCACCCGGTTTCACCGTCGTATTCCCCCTTAATTTTACAGTAAAGTTTTGGATAGGAATATCTTTTGCTATGATACCATGCGTTTTACCTAAATATTTTCTTACTGCTACAGTGTCAGCATCGGAAATAAATCGATCACCATTGGTATTTACATATTTTAAAGCAGGTACGTTGTCCCACTCAGATGCCTTCTTACCATACCATGATTCAGTATTCAAAGGCCCGTCAGAAGGCTGAACACTCCCGAGATACCTTCCGATAGGTAACAAATCACTTAAGGAAACAATACCATCATTATTAGTATCACCACTCCAAACACAATCAGCACCAAAACAAGGTTCTGTTACAGACGATTCATTAAGAATATTAAATATTAAATTAACCGTTGAAACCACTTTATCGGATACTAAATAGTCTATCTCCCACTTGTTATCCACGCCTGAATTAATGGTTAGTGGATCGTATGTTAATGTATTATCAGCATTTACAACCAAATTACCATCACCTTTTTTCTTAATTTCCAATTTTATATTGTTCACTGAAGAAGGAAAAGTATTCCCTACTTTTAGTGTAACCCCTTTTGGTGTATAGAAATTAAACGCGGAAGAAACAGGTTCAAATTTACTTACCTTAATGTAAACGGTAGCCGTTTCCTTATCCAACCCATCTTGAGAGAGTTCATAAGTGAATTGATCTACTCCTGAAAAATTTGAACCATTTGGCGCTTCGTAGGTGATTCTACTACCCTCCATGGAAGATATTTTACCAAATTTTGGCTGAGTTATAATTTTGAATGTTGGGTTTATTACCTTTGGAAAATCATTTGAAAGCAAATCCCAATTAGCAATTGATGATCCAGGGGTAAGTGCTGTAAAATCATCAAAGGCATAAATATTTTTGCGTTTTGACAAAACATTTACGTTGACAAAAATTTGTTGATTGGTTAATGCATTCTTAAAGAGTAAACTCTCTTTACCTTCAAAACTGACATTAGGCGTAAACACCTGGAAGTGTCCGTCTGTTTTTAGTGTTCCATTGGATACAGCACCCTGCAAGGTAAAATCTTTTGGAATAGGCAAATTTATCGGAGAAAACTTTGGAGTGAATACTTCAAAAGTATCTTTCGGATTGGGTACTATAATAGAAGCAGTGGTCTGGGAACATACCTCATTCGTGACATTACAAACTAAATAAGTAATGTTTGCTACCCCTGAAAAACCTTTAACTGGCGTAAATAAAATGTCTTTACGATCAGTTGAGATTTTAAAAACACCATTATTTTTAGACGTAATAAGATTTATGATTGGTTTTAGCCCTGTTTCTTCATCTATATCATTCTCCGTTACCGCCATAAGTTGCTCACCCTCTTTGACGAAATCATAAGCATATAAATCTGGCGTTGCTATAACCCTCGCTTGTCTGACAGTTACATTAAAACGGGTAATAGTTGGCATTTTTCCTGAAATAGAATAAACAGAAAAGGTATCTTTACCTAAGAAATCAATTTTTGGCGTATAAGTAAACTTATAAATATTTCCAGTACCCGACATTGTAATAAAACCTGAAACAGGATTGGTATGGGTCGGCGTAGTGTTAGAATCTACGCCTACAAGACCTTCTCCATTCTTATTCTTTACAACATCAATCGAATTTACTACTTCATTCGTCTGAGCAGAAAGAGTGGCGTAAAAGACCCAAAATAAACAGGTAAATGCCAGATAAGTGATTTTTGAATACATACTATGTAATATTAGGTCGATTTATTTTATTTACAAATATACAATAAAATTCCAAATCGCGTTTACGTTAATATAAATTTAACTTTTAGAATTATAAATTTATGAAAGACTCAAAATTAATAAAAACCCTCATACATCTGGACAAGACAGAGAGAAATAGATTTAAAAAATTTTTAATGTCTCCCTTTTTCAATAGTGATGAAAATTTGGTTTCAATTTTTGACTTTATAGAAATTCATATTGATAAAAATCCTAATGAATTGCCTGAAAAACAGGTCCTATGGAAAAAAATATTTAGAGGAATTCCATTTGATGATATTAGATTGAGAAAATACTTTTCTGATCTCTTCAAGTTATTGACCAAATTTTTGTCTTTTGACTTCTACCAACGTGACCCTCTAGTTCAAGATCTATTTTTACTAGAAGTCATAAACGAAAGAAAATTAACTAATCTATCAAAAAGTAGTGTAAAAAATGCACGAATACACTTAGAATCTAACGTATTAAGACATTCTCAGGCCTATTTACAACGGTATTCACTTGAACGCAATAACTATGAAATTCTAAATTTAGAGGGCGACCGAAACATTCGTTCTAATATTGAGGAAATTAACGAATCTCTGGATATCTTTTACTTGTCTGAAAAGTTACGTTTATTTTGCAACGAATTTGAACTTCAAAATTTGGCTATACACACCTATAAACTGACCTATATTGACGAAGTTAAAAACATGATAAAATTAAGAGGTTATGAAAATGTACCTAGTATCATGTTGTATTCAAAACTGTTGAATTTATACACTGATTCAGATAATGAGGACAACTATTTTTCTCTTAGGCAATCCGTTTCCGAGAATAATCTACTTTTTCCTAAAAAAGAATTAGCTGAAATATATTCTACGATTATCAACTATTGTTCCATTCAAATCAACAAAGGAAATAGTAAATTTTTAGCTCAACTTTTTGATTTTTACAAGGAAGTAGTATCACAAGATATTTTACTGGAAGATCAATCCTTCTCTCCTTATCACTTCAAAAATATTGTAGTTATTGGCCTTCGGTTAAAGGAATTTAACTGGATAGAAGCATTTATCACTGATTATGCCCCGCTGCTCCCTGAAAATCAGAGGGATAATTCATTGTCATTTAATCTTGCCCAGCTATATTTTTATCAAAAAAAGTATGACCTTGTCATAAAAACATTACAATCTGTTGAATACGATGACTATATTTATAACCTAAATTCAAAGACCATGTTAATTTGTACCTATTATGATACAGGTGAAACAGATGCTTTGTTTTTTTTACTGGATAGTTTCAGGGCTTTTTTAAATAGAAATAATCATATTCCAGACAACCGAAAGGAGCTTTACAGAAATTTTGTTTCCATAGCAAAAAAACTAGCTAAAATGACACCAAAGGATGATAAAGCGAAACAGAAACTCACCTTAGAATTAGAGCAGACAAAAAATGTTGCCTCAAAAAATTGGCTACTTGAAAAATTAGCTGAATTGTAGCGACAATATATCTGCAAAATGATGAACCCCCTTGTTTCCTTTTATCCAATTCGCAGCAAAAAGAGCTCCAAGAGAGAATCCATTTCTATTTAAAGCTTCATGGCTTATTTTTATTTCATCTATCTCAGAAGTGTAAAAAATTTCGTGCTTTCCCGGAGCAGGATCCTCCCTGACCGAATGTATAGGAAATGATTTTTCATCCGTTGAAAAACCTTTCGTCCAGCCTTGATAACCGATATGACTATTTATTAAGTCCTCTGCCAACGTGATAGCAGTGCCACTAGGCGCATCGAGTTTTGCTGTATGGTGTGTCTCCTGCATTGAAACTTTGTAGTCGAGATATTGACTCATTTGCTTTGCCAATATTTTATTCAGGACAAAAAACAAATTTACCCCAATGGAGAAATTAGAGGCGTAAATGAGAGACCCATTTTTTTCGTTACATGCTGCAACTAACTTAGGTAGTTCATCATACCACCCTGTTGTGCCGCAAACAACGGGAACTCCAGCCTCAAAACAAGCTATTATATTACCAAAAGCCTGATTAGGTTGAGTAAATTCTATAGCAACGTCAGCCGATTTAAACAAATCACTTCGTAAATCCTTTTTATTATCTGCATCAATCGTTAAAATAATTTCATGATGTTGATTTTTTGCTAATTCAGCTATGGTTTTACCCATTTTTCCATATCCAATAAGTGCAATTTTCATTTTTACGATTTAAGATTCTAACAAATTTTTTAACTCCCTTATTTTAAGCATACATTCAATCGGAGTCATTGTGTTGAGATCAAGGTTAAGGATGGCTTGTTTTAACTGTCCGGCCATGGGGTCAACCGTTTCAAAAATACTTAATTGAAGTGCCTCCGGTGCTCTTTTTGAAATGGTTTTTGCTATTTCCGCGGGTTTATTATTCCCTTGTAGCCTTTTATTCTCTAGTTCACTCAAAATTTCTCCTGCTCTTTCAATAATTATTTTTGGCATTCCTGACATTCGTGCCACGTGAATACCAAAAGAATGTTCACTACCACCTTCAGTTAATTTCCTGAGAAAAATAATTTTTTTATCAACCTCTCTGGTGGCAACATGAAAATTATGAATTCTTGGAAATCGTTCCTCTAAGGCATTTAGTTCGTGATAATGCGTAGCAAACAAGGTTTTTGCCTTACAAAAACTATTTTCATGTAAAAATTCAGCAATCGACCAGGCAATGGAAATACCATCGTAGGTACTGGTACCGCGACCAATTTCATCGAGTAGGACCAAACTTCTGGATGAAATATTATTCAAAATACTCGATGTCTCATTCATTTCAACCATAAAAGTAGATTCCCCGGAAGAAATATTATCACTGGCACCTACACGGGTAAATATTTTATCTAAAATACCCATTTCCGCTGATTGTGCAGGTACAAATGAACCCATCTGAGCCATTAAACAAATGAGGGCTGTTTGTCTTAAAATAGCTGATTTACCAGCCATATTAGGACCAGTTATCATTAAAATTTGCTGAAAATCATTGTCCAAAAAGGTATCATTTGGGACATAAAACTCTCCCAAAGGCAACTTTTGTTCAATTACCGGATGCCTACCTTGTTTAATATCAATATTATATGACTGATTTACTTTTGGTCTGACGTAATTAAATTTCTTTGCATTTTTAGAAAATGATAACAAGCAATCTACCTGTGCAGCTACTTGTGCATTGATCTGAACAGGTGATATATATGCTTGAAGATCAATGACTAATTGACTGAACAAACTATTTTCTATTTCGACACATTTTTCCTCAGCCTGAAGTATTTTAGCCTCGAGAACTTTTAATTCTTCGGTAACAAATCGCTCCCCGTTGGAAAGCGTCTGTTTTCTAATCCAGTCCGCAGGCGTCGAATCTTTGTGTTTATTAGTAACTTCCAAGTAGTAACCAAAAACTGAATTATATCCAATCTTTAAACTTTGAATACCAGATCTTTCAATTTCCTTCTGCTGAAGATTCAACAATAAATCTTTACTATTATTAATAATGAACCGCCATTGATCCAGGTCGGGGGAAAAGCCATTAGCTATTACTCCACCTTTGTACATATTTACAGGCGGATCATCTACTATTTGTTTACTAATTCTATCCGCTAAAGAATCGCAAGGATTCAAAGATTCCGCTAATTGAATAAGTGTACCTATTTTTGAAGAGAAAAGTAAATCCTTTAACGGTTGAATGGCCGATAACGATTTTCTTAATTGATTTACCTCCCTGGGATTAATTTTACCCATAGGTACCCTGGAAATTAATCTTTCAATATCCCCTAATTTGATTAATAATCTGGAAATATCTTCGCCTACTTCCATATTTTCGTAAAACCAGGAAACGACAGATAATCTTGCTTCAATTTCCGATTGATTTCGCAACGGCAAAACCACCCATTTTTTTAACAACCGTGAACCCATGGGTGAAACGGTATTATCTAAAACATCGAGAAGAGAAGTACCAGACTCATGAGGAGAATATATAAGTTCCAGATTTCTTACAGTAAAACGATCCAACCAGACATAATTTTCGGGTTGTATTCTATTAATGGTCGAAATATGTTTCAGCTGTCTATTTTCGGTTGTTTCTAAATAATGAAGAATAGCTCCGGCAGCTACCTGACCTAAAGATAGATCCTCGATGCCAAAACCTTTTAAATTGAGCACTTCAAAATGATTTAGCAACCTTTCTCTTCCGTAATCATAAGTACAAACCCATTCATCGAGCCAGGTTAAATAAAATGACCCTCCCCATTCCTTCTCAGCAAATGATTTTTTATCCTTTCCTACAATAATTTCAGAAGGATTAAGGCTTCTGATTAATTTATCTGCATTAGGAAAATCACCTTCAGATAGTAAAAATTCACCCGTTGAAATATCTAAAAAAGCAATACCAATTTCATCCTTTTTTGTAAAATGAATGGCTGCAAGAAAATTATTTTTTTTGGTATCTAACAATGAATGTTCCAGGGTAACCCCTGGGGTAATAATTTCAGTTACTCCCCTTTTTACAATCTTTTTCTGAGGATCAGGTTTTTCAAGTTGCTCACAAATAGCCACCCGATAGCCACCTTTAACTAATCGCGGTAAATAAACATCTAATGAATGAAAGGGAAAGCCTGCTAAAGGCACTTCACTACCCCCATTATTTCTATTAGTAAGTACAATACCTAAAACAGAGGCAGTTTTAATGGCGTCATCTCCAAAAGTTTCGTAGAAATCACCTACTCGAAAAAGCAAAATAGCATCGGGATGCCTGGCCTTCACTTTAAAGTATTGGGCCATAAGGGGAGTTTCCTTTGTATTTTCTGATTTCGCCATAAAATAATTATTTTTCAAGCTACAAAAATATCTTTAGGAATTGACAAAACCCAATTTAAGTTCAGACGTTTGTAATTATGATAATGTAAAGTATATTTGCAGAAATTATTTTTAGTATATATTAATTTTGCTTTTATGGCGATTATGATAACAGATGAATGCATTAATTGCGGGGCTTGTGAACCGGAATGCCCCAATAATGCTATTTATGAAGGTGGAATGGAATGGGCTATTTCCGATGGAACAACCCTTTCTGGTCAATTTACCTTAGAAAATGGAGAAGTTATTTCTGCTTTAGATAAAAATACTCCCGTATCAGATGATTATTATTATATCGTATCTGATAAATGTACTGAATGCGTTGGCTTTCATGAAGAACCCCAATGTGCGGCAGTTTGTCCCGTTGATTGTTGCGTTCCCGACCCAAGCCATGTAGAATCTGAAGAAACCCTTCTGGCACGCAAAGAAAAATTGCATTTATAGGTTAAACTAACGTTCCAACCCTTATCTTTAGGATTAAAAAATGTCAGAAACATTATTTGATCTTTCAGGCAAGGTTGCCATTGTAACAGGTGCAAGCCGGGGTATCGGAGAATCCATAGCCGAAAAATTAGGATTAGCCGGAGCTAAAATAGTCATTTCAGGAAGAAAACAAGAAGCACTAATTCTTAGTACCCAAAAATTAGTAGATTTAGGTATTGATTGTCAATATTTTGCCAGCAATAATGGCATTGAAAGTGATAATCAGGCCTTGGTAGATTTTACGCTCCAAACCTTTGGAGCGGTAGATATCTTAGTGAATAATTCAGCATCAAATCCAGTTTTTGGACCTGTAGAACAAACAGAAAGCTGGGCCTTCGATAAAATCATGTCGGTTAATCTAAGAGGCCCTTTTGATTTGTCAAAAATGGTATTGCCCAGTTTCAAAGAAAGAGGGGGCGGTGTGATAATTAATATAAGTAGTATTGGTGGATTAAGACCCGAGCCAGGATTAGGTATCTACAGCGTAAGTAAAGCTGCTTTGATCTCTTTATCAAAAGTTATGGCTAAAGAATGGGGACAATATAATGTAAGAGTTAACACAATATGCCCAGGACTCATTCAAACAAAATTCAGCGAGGCTTTATGGACAAATGATAAAATCATGAAAATGATGCTTCATCAATTACCTTTGGCCAGAATTGGATCTCCGGAAGAGATAGCAGCATTGGCTCTTTTCTTAGCCTCTTCGGCTTCATCCTACTCTACAGGGGCTGTTTTTACCGCAGACGGAGGTTACACAATCTAATGTATATGAAAAATCTTTTGAAATACAGCCTATTTGCCATTACTGCCTTTCTTTTTATAGTCATTGCCATTTATTGGAAAAATGATATTGATTTAAATAAACTGAAAGATAAATATGCTTACCCTTCTTCCTCTTTTATTTCTATAGATGGAATAAATGTGCATTATCGGGATGTGGGAAAAGGGGAAGCTATTCTTTTGATACATGGAACGGGGGCATCTTTACATACCTGGGAAAAATGGATAGATATTTTATCTTCAGGCTATCGTGTTATTTCATTTGATTTACCAGGTTTTGGACTTACCGGACCTGATCCAAATCATAATTATCAAATTTCCAGATATACGGCTATTTTAGATAGTCTCATGGTTAAACTAAAGGTAGATTCATTTCATATTGCCGGAAATTCATTGGGAGGTTTAGTCGCATGGCGTTATACTACTCAGTTTCCTCAAAAGATTTTAACCCTAAATTTGATAGATGCCGCAGGATTGCCACAACCTGGAAAAAAGCCACCCTTTATTTTTCAACTGGCAAAACTTCCGGTTCTTTCCACCTTATTGCAGAAGGTAACACCTAAAAGCATTATCGAAAATTCTATGCTGGATGTTTATAAAAATGACCAATTAGTTACTGAAAAATTGATTGACCGATATTTTGAATTGTCTCTAAGAGAGGGAAATAGAACAGCCTTTGTAAAAAGAATGAGTCAATTAAATGAAAAGTTAGATATCAGTGATTTGAAAAAAATTACCGCGCCCGTTCTTATACAATGGGGAAAAGATGACCGTTGGATACCTTTGGCTAAAGGCTATGAGTTCAAAAAATTAATCCCTCAGGCCGAACTAAAAATATATAATAGTGGCCATGTTCCAATGGAGGAAAATCCGATGGAAACAGTAGAGGACTATGTGATATTTCTAAAGAAAAGTAAAGAGGATTAAATATTAACCCTCTTTACTTCCATGATTAAAGTTTATTCTGGTCTCTTGGAATAGATTCCGTTCTATTCGCGATTTCCCAGGCAGTATAATAAACTAATTGCGCTCTTTTTGCCATTAAAGGATAGTTAATTTTGTCAGGAGTATCTGTTGCCTGATGATAATCAGGGTGAACTCCATTAAAATAAAATATAATGGGCACTCCTTTTTCAGCAAAATTGTAATGATCTGAACGATAATAAAAACGGTTAGGATCGTTGGGATCATTGTATGTGTAATCTAACTTTAGATTGGTATATTTTTTATTGGCACTTTCACTAATGGGTCTTAATGCCGAGCTTAATTTATCGTCACCGATAATATAAACATAGTTACTTGAATCAGCATCCTTTAGATAGGGATCACCAATTCTACCAATCATATCAATATTGAGGTCACACACTGTCTTTTCCAAAGGAATAATAGGGTTATCGGCATAATAAGCTGACCCCCAAAGACCTTTTTCCTCACCAGAGACAAGCATAAAAGCCATACTTCTTCTGGGGCCCTTGCCCGCTTTTTTCGCTTCAGAAAAAGCTCTGGCCAGTGTCAAAATACTTACGGTGCCTGAACCGTCGTCATCGGCACCATAGAAAATTTTATCGGCAGATTTACCAACATGGTCATAATGCGCAGTTAACATAACGACCTCGTCCTTTAAATCGGTACCTTCTATAAAACCAATGACATTGGTTGTTTCCTCTGTATTAGTTTGTTTTAAAAGATTAAAAGAAACTTTAGTAGAAAATGAGTGCTTGAGTACGCCATTTTTCGCTTCTGCTAAAAGTTCGTCATACGATTTACCCGTAATTTCCTTTGCAACATTTCCTTTGATAGTAATTAAATTGGGAAGATTTACTTTTTTATAAAGATTCAAATAATGTCTTGGACCTCCACCTCTCATTTGAATAGAAAGATTTTGTTGAACCTGTAATACGGCAATAGCGCCATATTGAGCGGCAATAGCTTGTTTATTTACAAAATTTCCGCGACCTGCACCTGGGTTAGGCGTTCCTGCCATGACCAATACAATTTTTCCCTTTACATCGAGTCCTTTATAATCGTTACGCGTTGAATCAGACATTCCATAACCGACAAAAACTACTTCTGACGCATGTAATTGAGCAGAATAATTATTAGGATTCATTTGAAAATCTTCGCCTGAAACATAATTTTGACTGTTTACAGAGAAAGAGGATGCCAAAATGGAGTCCAGATAAAGTGCATAAGGCATTTGATACTTACCATTGGCAATGGGTTGTAACCCCATGGCAATAAACTCAGATTCCAAATAAGCCGCTGCTTTTTTCAAGCCTGCAGAAGGGGTATTCCTACCCTCCATTTCCGGACCTGCAATAACATAAAGTTGCTTTTTTAATTCCGCTGCTGAAATAATGGTTGAAAAGTCCATCGCCGTTTTATCTTTCTTTTGAGCCCATGCAAAACTCGTAGAAAATAAAATCGTCAGAACCAGTAATAATTGCTTCATAAAAATTTATTTGTAGTTAATATTAAACAGTTTTAACTTTAAGCACCGTAAATGCGCCTAAAATCATAAATACACCGGCGAATAACAGGGCATAAATAGCATTATTATTATAGGCATATTTAACAACTAGGCCTCCAAATACGCCGTTCACAATTTGAGGTAAGGTGATAAAAAAATTAAATATCCCCATATAAATACCCATTTTCCCCGCTGGAATTGATCCTGCCAATAAGGCGTAAGGCATAGCAAGTATAGAAGCCCAGGCTATTCCTACACCAATCATACAGTATATTAATTGGTCTGGTGAAGTACAAAAATAAATACCAATTAATCCTATTCCACCAGCAATCAATGAAAAAGCATGCGTCCATTGTTTTCCTATTTTAAGGGCAATAAAAGGGAGCAATAAGGCATAGAAAGTAGCAACCAGGTTATACATTCCAAAGGCTTTTCCTACCTCATCTCCTGCTTTATTAAAAGCCAGGCTATGGGTGTCATCAATAGCTAATCCATATATATGATGGGCTACCGCTGGTGTAGTAAATACCCACATACTAAATAAGGCAAACCAGCTAAAAAACTGAACTAATCCCAATTGCTTCATTGTTGAAGGCATTGCTTTGAAATCATGGAAAATATTAATTAATCCCTGTTTTTCTTCTTTTGTTTCCCCATGATACAGTTTATATTCCTCCGGTGGATATTCCTTTGCAAAAATTAAAGTAACTAAAATAGCACCAAAAAATACCATAGCACCGATGTAAAAAGACCAGATAACATTTGGTGCTACTCCCCCATTTATTCCTTCTCTGCTAAATCCAAAATAATCAGCTAAAATAGATGGTAAGTAGGATCCGGCAACAGCGCCAACACCTATCAAAAAGGTCTGAATACTAAATCCAAACGTATTCTGATCTACTCTTAAATTATCTGCAACAAGTGCTCTGAATGGCTCCATCGCAACATTAATACTGGCATCCATTATCATTAAAATACCTGCACCAATAAGCAAGGCTGACTTAATAGATAAGAAAATATCAGCATTAGGCAAAAAAATCAGGGCTAGACAAGATAAAATGGTGCCTACTAAAAAAAATGGTTTTCGTCGACCCAATCTATTCCATGTCCTATCACTGTAATAGCCGACCAATGGCTGAACTAACATGCCCGTTAAAGGAGCAACTAACCAAAACCATGATAATTCATGGACATCCGCACCAAAATTTTGTAAAATTCTTGAAGCATTCCCATTTTGTAGGGCAAATCCAAATTGGATGCCTAAAAATCCAAAACTCATGGAAAATATCTGCCAGAAATTCATTCTGGGTTTTTCTTTCAGTGCAGTACTCATAATTATTATAATATAGATGAATCAAAATGGCAATAAAATTTGTTCCACAAGTTACAAATCTTACTCAATGAAATGTTCTAAATTTTAATATGAAAAAGAAAATTCCTGTCCATATTATTACTGGTTTTTTAGGATCTGGAAAAACAACCTTCTTAAATCACTTTTTAAAAAGTAAAAATAACGAACGTATCGTTGTTATTGAGAACGAAATCGGAAAAATTAATATCGATGGAGCTACTTTAGTTACCAATACGAATGATATTATTGAGCTGACAGCTGGCTGTATTTGTTGTTCTTTAAATGATGAACTTTTTGATGTGCTCGAAGAACTGTATGTAAAAAAAGACGTGATTGACAGAATCTTAATTGAAACAACTGGCATTGCAGATCCAGGAGCCATAGCAGTTACTTTTCTAAATCATCCAGCGGTTATAAAAGATTTTGAACTGATAAATGTTATTGGCGTTATCGACGCTCTTTTTATTGAAAGCTGGCTTTCTGAAACGGAGGAGGCCATCAGGCAAATTGCCGCATCTGATATCTTGTTGCTTAATAAAACAGACCAAATATCCAATGAGGCAAAGAAAAATGAAATAACTGCCTTATTATCAAACATCAATCCTTTAGCAACCATTTTGTGGGGTGCATTTGGAGCTTTTCCTATTGCTGATATACTGGAAAGACATCATGAGCTACTTCCTGAAATTAAACTGAATAATGTATCCGGCGAGTTAAATAATATACACCAAAAAATAACTACTTTTTCTTTTACGTTTAATGAGCCTTTTGTGTTGGCAAAGTTGAATTTTGAAATAAACAGGTTACTATTCCTAAGTTATCACCAGATTTATAGGATAAAAGGAATCATTGCTGTTGAAAATTATCCGGTAAAATTGCTATTTCAAACAGTAAAAACACAAATAAACTA
>JBMLQR010000128.1:0-2972 GCA_049241465.1 Saprospiraceae bacterium
TTTTCGACAAAAACATAAAAAATCTTCCCTGGCAACACTGCATGATATTTATCAAACCAACAAACTAACCTGCTGATTTATAATTCTTTCAGAAGATTATTTCCAAATTTTAGCACGCCGGTTTGATCTGAGTTACCATACTACATCTTTGGAGTTGCCAATAACAACGCTTGTGCTTCCAGACCGATTTTTTACTTAATATAAACATCCCATAAAATTATAAAATATCTATAATCAATGAAATAAAAACCAACCTAATAAAGCGTGGCGAAGTCAGGATTTGTTTATCTGGAATTATTTCCCAGTCCGCTTCAAATACAGCCATTAATTAGTAACAATCTCCTTTTTATTTGCTTTAAATAAAATTATTAAGTTCAAATTAGCCGTATCCTTTCTATTTCCCTACCTTTGCAAAACTTAGCCTGAAAAACCAAATAATTGTTAAATTTTATATTGAACGCCAATTCATTGGTCATTATACTTTATTTATAAAATTTCAGGAAATGAAAGTGCTAAAATTTGGTGGGTCTTCTGTTGGAAAACCTGAAAGAATTAGAGGAATTGTCTCTATTCTTAAAGATTATTACTTAAGTGGGCAGCCGTTTACCGTTGTTTTTTCAGCATTTGGCGGAGTGACAGATCAGCTCATTGAAATGAGTCAACGTGCTGCGAATGGTGATAACAGTTATCTTAATTTACACGAACAGTTCCGTTTACGTCATTTTGAAGCTGCTGAATCTTTACTTATTGAGCCCACCCGAAGTATTGTCATTGCTGAACTGGAAAATAATCAGGAAGTATTAAAAAATTTACTTCACGGCGTTTTTCTGGTTAGAGAAGCTTCATTAAGAACCATGGACTATGTATTGAGTTTTGGTGAAAGAAGTTCTTCCTTTATAATTTCGCACGTACTAAAACAAGCGGGCATTCCGGCAGCTTATTTAGATGCGAGAAAAATAATAAAAACCGATAAGAATTTTGGAAATGCAAAAGTTGATTTAAACAATACTTATCTAAAAATCAAAGAGTTTTATTCTCAAACAAATGAAATTCAAGTAGTTACAGGTTTTATTGGTGCTGGAAAAGGGGGATTAACTACAACATTGGGTAGGGGAGGATCCGATTATACTGCAGCACTACTTGGTGCAGGCCTCGATGCTGAGGCTATAGAAATCTGGACCGATGTAGATGGCGTTCTAACGGCTGATCCGAGGAAAGTACCTCAGGCATTTACCATTCATAAAATGACTTATGCTGAAGCTATGGAAATGTCTCATTTTGGGGCAAAAGTCATTTATCCACCAACCATTCAACCAGCCTTAACAAAAAAGATACCCCTTTACATTAAAAATACTTTTAATCCTACTTTTGAAGGTACCCTCGTTTCAAATCATTCTGAAATGAGTGATAATCCTGTCAAAGGTATTTCGTCTATTCAACATATTGCATTACTTACCTTGCAAGGAAGTGGATTAATTGGCGTTCCAGGTATTTCTGGCAGATTATTTTCAGGCTTGGCCCAAAAATCAATCAATATCATTCTTATCACCCAGGGATCTTCCGAGCATTCCATCTCGTTTGCCATACAACCTGATCAGGCACTATTGGCAAAAGAAATAGTAGAGGCATTATTTGAAACCGAAATCCAGAATGGGCTCATTGATACCTTAAAAGTAGAAACAGATTTGGCCGTGGTGGCTGTTATTGGGGAAAGAATGCGTTATTTCCCTGGTGTGGCTGGACGTTTATTTCAATCCTTGGGTAAAAATGGGATTAATGTGGCTGCTATTGCACAGGGCTCCTCTGAGTTAAATATATCTGTAGTTATCAGTCGATTAGATGAGTCTAAAGCATTAAACGTAATGCATGAGGCATTTTTCCTTTCCCACACAAAAACGATTCATCTTTTTATGGTTGGGTGTGGTTTGATAGGTGGTACCCTTTTAAATCAGATACTAGCCCAGGAGGAATTTTTAAAGAAAGAACTCTCCTTAGACCTAAAGCTTGTTGGTTTAGCCAATAGTAAAAAAATGATTATCCGTAGGGAGGGTATTCCTTTAGACCAATGGAAGGAAACGTTAAATGAAATGGGGGAGACCAGCCAACTTTCAACTTTTGTGGAAGAAATGGAGCATATCAATTTACCTAATTCCATTTTTATAGATAATACGGCAAACGAAGAAATAACTCATTTTTACGAAGCGATTTTGAATGCCAGCATTTCAATTTCCACGCCAAATAAAATAGCCAATTCATCTGCTTATGATAAATACGCCGCTTTAAAATCATTAAGCAGAAAGAGAGGCGTTATGTTTCAGTACGAAACAAATGTCGGCGCGGGTTTACCCGTTATTTCCACCTTGAACGATCTGATAAATAGTGGAGATAGAATCATTAAAATGGAAGCCGTTTTATCGGGTTCTCTCTCTTATATTTTTAATACTTTTGGAAATAATGGTCATACATTCAGCCAAATGGTTGAGGAAGCGATGGCTTTAGGCTACACCGAACCAGATCCAAGAATTGACTTAAATGGTATTGATTTAAGAAGAAAACTCATCATTCTCGCCCGAGAAGCAGGCGTGAGGATAGAAAGCGATGAGGTAATTATCACCTCAGTTCTTTCTGAAAATTGTCAAAATGCACCCGATGTACCTGCCTTTATCAAAGCCTTAGCCGCTGAAAATGATACCTTTGAGCAGCTATTTTTAGAGGCTAAAGCAGAAAAAAAGGTACTTCGTATGGTAGCTAAACTAGAGGATGGGAAAGCCAGTATTTCGCTGGAAAAAATGTCTGATACACATCCATTTTCCCAACTAAGTGGCAGCGATAATATGATTGTTTTCACTACCTCACGTTACAAGGAAAGGCCATTGGTGATTAGAGGGCCTGGTGCAGGGGCGGAAGTTACCGCAGCGGGTATTTTCTCTGAAATCATTAAAATTGCCAATCAACTCAATTAATCTTATGGA
>JBMLQR010000128.1:3072-18891 GCA_049241465.1 Saprospiraceae bacterium
GGGTATTTTCTCTGAAATCATTAAAATTGCCAATCAACTCAATTAATCTTATGGAAATTCGTGTTTTTGCACCTGCCTCGGTGGCTAATATTGGGGTAGGTTATGATATTTTAGGCTTTGCTTTGGAGAGCCCCGGAGATGAAGTAGTTGCGCGATTTTCTGACGGAAAGGGGATGAGTATTGGCCAGATTACGGGAACGAACCGTTTGCCATTTTCGCCAGAAAAAAATACGGCTACTTTTTCGGCTCAGGCACTATTGAATTTCCTTGGAAAAACCGAGATAGGCATAGAACTGGATATCCACAAAAAAATGCCCTTTGGCAGCGGACTAGGCTCCAGTGCTGCCAGTGCGGTGGCTGGCGTTTTTGCCGTAAATACTTTGTTAGGAAATCCCCTGACTAAGAAGGAGTTACTGCATTTTGCCGTACTGGGGGAGCAACTTGCCGACGGTTCATATCATGCCGATAATGTTGCGCCATCCTTACTTGGGGGCATTATTTTAATTCGTGAAAATGCAACCCTTGACATAACTTCACTACCCATTCCCGACGACCTGGTAGCTGCGGTAATTTACCCTGAAGTAGAAGTTCTAACAAGAGATTCCCGAAATATACTCAAACCTGACATTTCCCTTCAAAAGTGTATTGCACAAACTGGAAATCTGGCATCTTTCATTGCTGGACTCTATCGTTCTGATTATGAACTAATTGGAAGATCTTTGACAGATCATGTCATTGAGCCTCAACGAGCTGTGTTAATACCTCATTTTTATGAAATAAAGAATATGGCTTTAAAAATGGATGCCTTGGGTTGCAGTATTTCTGGTGCTGGACCATCTATTTTCGCCCTTTTTAAAGGAGAAACGACTGCCCAAAAAGGAGGTATGGCAATGAGAAATATTTTTGAAGTACACGGCATTCCTGCCACTTTGTACACTGGGAAAATAAATCAGGGAGGAGCCGTAGTTCTTTCTTAATAAAGATATATTCATGAAACTTTACAGCACGAAAAACAAAGAATTTGTTGTCGATTTAGAAAGAGCCATAATGGAAGGGCTTCCCCCAGATAATGGTTTGTACATGTCTAAAATCAAACCTTTACCCCAAATATTCTGGGAAAAGTTTGAGAAAAACTCTTTTCAGGAAAACTCTTTTCAAATAGCAAAACATCTTTTTGAAGGATCTATTCCCGACGAAAAATTAGCAGAAATTACCTACGACGCTATTAATTTTCCTGCGCCAAATTATCTCTTAAATGATGATATAGCTACTTTAGAATTATTTCACGGACCATCGTTAGCCTTTAAAGATTTTGGCGCGCGATTTATGTCCAGAATAATGCAATATTACAATAGTAACAATAAACATGAATTAATCATACTTGTAGCCACCTCAGGAGATACGGGTGGGGCTGTTGCCTTTGGATTTCATCACGTTCCTGGCATTAGCGTTGTTATTCTATATCCAAAAGGAAAAGTAAGTGAGTTACAGGAAAAGCAACTAACCACCCTGGGAGGTAATGTACATGCATTAGAAATAGATGGTACTTTTGACGATTGTCAGGCACTGGTAAAAGAAGCTTTTCTCGATAAGGATTTAAATGCTCAACTACGCTTGTCTTCTGCCAATTCAATTAATATTGCTCGTTTGATTCCTCAATCCTTTTATTACTTCGAAAGCTACAGGCAAATATCAGAAAACATTAGAAAGACGAAAGACATAACCTACGTTGTACCGAGTGGTAATTTTGGCAATATTACAGCCGGTTTAATCGCCAAACAATTGGGCCTGCCTATTCATCACTTTATAGCCGCAACCAATGTAAATAAAATAGTCCCCGATTATTTATCTACCGGAGAATATGTAGCAAAACCTGCCATTAGAACCTTATCAAATGCGATGGACGTTGGAAATCCATCTAACTTCCCCAGAATTTTAGATCTTTTTGAAAGTAATTCAAAAGAATGTTCCACGTGGAACAATGTAAAAAATGAAATTACGGGAATAGCCGTAGATGATACACAAACGGAAAATGCACTCAAAGAAGTTTATCAAAAGTATAACTATATTATAGATCCTCACGGTGCTGTAGGGTATTATGCATTAAAAGAGTACATGGAAAGTCATCCAAATACTTACGGAATTATATTAGAAACAGCCCATTCTTCAAAGTTTAAACCCGATGTGGAAAGAATATTGGGACGTACCATAGACGTACCAGAAAGACTATCTATATTGGCAAATAAAGAAAAAGTGTCCATAGAAATGGATACAAAATATGATGGCTTTAAAAATTACCTTCTAAAAAGGTTTTAGGTAAAAGAATTAATTGAACAAAACTTACTTGTTGTTCAATTAGACTCAGGCTTTAAAATTTTGTTGTCCTTATAATCTTAGAAAACTATCCAATGTTTTCTAAGATTTTTCATTTGGTTAAGTGAGATACGAAAATTTATATACGTAAACTTACTCTAAAGTAATTCCTTTGTTGCAGAGTTAATAAATTATACATACTTTGGTATGCAATACACCCAGTCGGCTAAAAACTTTAGCTTCATTAAAAATAAATTTGCAACTATCATGAAAAGAAGGAAATTTATAATCCAAAGTTCTTTAGGGATGTTGGCTACCATACCTACCATGAATTTAAGCGCGATGTTGGATACGCCTTATTTTACAACGGGAATAAAAATCGGTGAAATATCCTCAACCTCAGCCATTATATGGGCAAGATTAACTCAACGTGAGACACGCGTAAAAGATAAAGACATACTTCCTACCATTCTATACTGGGATGACTTAGTAAATGAATGGCATAATGAAGACTATTTTGCCAAAAAGTATAATATGGGAAGGCCTGATAAGAAGGTTAAGGTCGTAATGCCTGAAGGATATACCATAGAAACCTTAGACGGGGCAGTTCCCGGGATAGCAGGTCAAATGATGATTAAATACCGTCCTCAAAACACCACAACATGGAAAACAACGCCTTGGGAAAAAGTAGATACTGATACTGATTATACTTTTCAATTTACGCTACAGAACCTTGCTGAAAATACAAAATATGAAATCGTTGTTCTGGGTAAAACCAATAATAAAGGAGTAAAAACCCTGGAGGGCAGCTTCATCACCGCTCCACCTAAGGAATTATCCGCTCCCATTCATTTTATGGTGACTACTTGCCACGAATATGCTCATCAGGATATTCCGGAAAATGGTGGATTCAAGATTTTCAATGAAATGAAAAAGCTGGAACCTCACTTTTTAGTCCATACGGGTGATGTTTTATACCATGATAGAATATCAAAAACATTGGACCTTGCTCGTTGGAATTGGCAAAAAATGAATAGCCTACCCAGTAATGTAGCTTTTTATCAACATATTCCCTGCTATTTTATGAAAGACGACCATGATACCTGGATGAACGATTGTCACCCGGCGTCTAAAAATAAGTTTATGGGGGAATTTACCTTTGAACAGGGAGCAAGCCTATTTAAACAGCAAGTTCCTCATAGCGAAAAATCCTACCGAACCTTTAGATGGGGAAAAGATGTTCAAATTTGGTTATTTGATGGTCGTGACTACAGAATGCCAAATGAAATGCCCGATGGTCCTGATAAAACAATATGGGGAAAAGAACAGATGGATTGGTTTCAACAGACTTATCAGGCTTCCGATGCTACCTTTAAAATTCTGATTTCACCCACACCTATCATGGGGCCTGATCGTCCACAAAAAAGAGATAATCATTCCAACTCAAATTTTAAATATGAGGGTGATCTAATTCGCGGATTTATCAAGGGGGACAAAAACACTTTTGTTGTGTGCGGAGACAGGCATTGGCAATATGTTTCAAAACACTTAACAACAGGAACTTATGAGTTTGCCTGCGGACCTGCAAGCGATGAGCACGCAGGAGGATGGAAAAAAAATGAAATTTATCCTGAACATGAGTATTTGAATATCATTGGAGGCTTTTTAAGCGTAAAAACCTCCCAGGTAAGAGATACGAACCAAATACAATTTACTCATTATAGTGTCGATGGGGTTGCATTGAATACCAAAACCTTTGAAGCATAGCATTTCAAATTAATGAAGCATACGTACTCATCAAATAATTAAAATTTTTGAGTACATTTTTTCAAATCCTTTCCAGAAAATTTATCTGTGATGATCTAGTAAAGAAATTCTGAACCTTTGAGCGTATTTCAATATTTATGGCTTGAAAATAACGCTAAATAAACTATTTTACATCAATTTAACATAAAACATTGCGATGAGGCCGTTTTGGGAATTTATCAAAGGTATTTCGCTGTCAAACTGGTTATTCATAGCTGCTTTTTCAGGACTTCTGTTTGGATTAATTTATCCGGAATTAACCCTACATTTCAAATTCATCAATGATATATTTCTTCGACTCATTAAAGCGGTTATTGCACCTATCCTTTTTAGTGTTCTCATCAGAGCTTTAGGAAATGCGGAAAGTGCAAATGACCTGGGTAGATTAGGATGGAAATCGCTTTTATGTTTTGAGGTTTGGAGTACTCTGGCGCTACTGATTGGCTGGTTCACATCGCTTCTCTTCAAATCTGGTATTGGCATAAACCTGGATAGTCAAGAATCTGTAAATCAGACAAGTATGACTTTAAATGACTTACTTGTCAACGCCTTTCCAACCAGTATTATTGATGCCATGGCAAGAGGTGATATCTTGCAAATTGTTATTTTCTCCTTTATTTTCGGAGTAGCCGCCTTAGCTGTGGGGGAAAAGGCAAAACCTGTTTTACAATTTACAGATTCCCTAGCAGAAATAGCTTTTAAATTTACCCAATTCATTTTTTTCCTGGCACCCCCAGCTGTATTTGCTGCCATGGCCATTACAGCATCCAGTGGACCAGAAACCTTAACAGGATTAGCCTCTTTTATTTTCAGTGCCTGGATCGCCCAATTATTCTTTCTGATTGTTGTACTTTTTGGAAGTTTGATTGTTTTCAACATACCACTAAAGCGCTTTATCTATCATATAAAAGAACCCTTTTTAATTGCCTTTGCCACTACCTCCAGTGCTGCGGCATTACCCCAGACTTTAACTAATCTGGAAAATTATGGCATTCCAAAAAAGCTGATTGGTATTGTGGCGCCGCTAAGCCTAAGTTTAAATCTGAATGGAAGTACTTTATATTTGGGCATGGCAACCCTTTTTGTCGCACAGGCAGCTAACATCCCGTTATCCTTTGATCAACAGATTTTAATCCTTCTCATATTAAAGGTTACCAGCAAAGGAGTAGCGGGTATTCCCAGAGCTAATTTTGTCGTTCTGGCAGCGTTATTCCCCACTTTTGGGCTGCCAACAGAAGCGCTTGGCCTACTACTCGGAATAGATGTACTTATTGATCCCGTTCGAACCAGTGTCAATGTGATTAGTCACTGTGCAGCTCCTACCGTAATTGCTAAGTGGGAAGGATTTATAATACCAAAATAAACTTCTTAGCCCTATATACCAATTACCAAAGGCTAAAAAGCAATAACTAATAACATTTTCCTAACTTTACTTTAATTTTAGCTACTCAACTACTTGATCTTATGAAAATGAATCGTTTAAACCTTATGTTCCTTTTCCTTATATTAGGCTTTGCATCAAACAATGCTTATAGTCAGGGAGGAATGACAGACAAATTCCGACAGATATATACGGAATTACCAACCCCAAACACTTACCGCACAGGGGGAGGAGCACCTGGACACCAATATTGGCAGCAAAAAGCTGATTACACTATGCAAATACGACTCGATGACGAGAAACAGCGTGTTTATGGTGAAGAAACAATTTCATATACCAATAATTCCCCCGATCAACTGGAATATCTTTGGCTTCAGATGGATCAGAACCAACAATCAAAAACATCAGATACTTATACTACAGCTCCTTCAAATATGAAACAAGGAATGAGCTTAAATCAAATTCAAGACATGGAACCTTGGTTTGACGGGGGCTTCAAGCTCGATTTTGTGAAAGATGTTTCAGGAAAAGATATTCCTTATTCTGTAGTAAAAACCATGATGAGGGTAGATCCTCCAAAACCCGTTAAACCTGGAGAGACTTATATATTTAAAATCAAATGGTGGTATAACATCAATGATCGTATCAGACTAGGCGGCAGATCAGGTTATGAATATTTTCCAAAGGATAATAATTATTTATATACTATCGCACAGTTTTTCCCAAGAATGTGTGTTTATGACGATATAGAGGGCTGGCAAAACAAACAATTTTTAGGGGCTGGTGAGTTTACCCTTGCTTTTGGTAATTATACCGTTAGCCTTACCGTACCTTCAGATCACGTGGTTGCTGCAACAGGCGTTTTAACAAACCCAAAAGAAGTACTCACAAAGGATCAGTTCACCCGTTTTGAAAAAGCTAAATCGGAACGAATTAACCCAATGGCTATTGTTACAGAAACGGAAGCAAGAGCAGCAGAATTGACCAGAGCAAAAACCGAGAAAACATGGGTTTTTCAAGCTAATAATGTACGTGATTTTGCCTTTGCTTCCTCCAGGAAATTTATCTGGGATGCCATGGGTGTAGCTCAGAAAAATGGCACCGTGGTTATGGCCATGTCCGCTTATCCTAAAGAAGGTAATCCACTTTGGTCTCAATATTCAACAAAAGCCGTAGCTCATACTTTAAAATGGTACACCCATCATACTTTTGATTACCCATATCCAGTTGCCTGGTCTATTCATACTAATAATATTGGTATGGAATACCCCATGATTTGCTTTAATGGAGGAAGACCCGACGAGGACGGAACTTATTCTGAAAGAGTAAAATATGGCATGATAAGCGTAATCATCCATGAGGTTGGACATAATTATTTTCCCATGATTGTCAATTCAGACGAAAGACAATGGACCTGGATGGATGAAGGATTGAATTCCTTTTTACAATATTTGGCAGAACAACAGTGGGAAAGGGATTATCCCTCAAGAAGAGGTCCGGCATCTAATATAGTAGAATATATGAATGGTGATATCAACCAGATAAGGCCCATAATGACCAATTCTGAATCTGTCTTTCAATTGGGTAATAATGCTTATGGTAAACCTGCAACGGCACTCAATATACTAAGAGAAACGGTCCTCGGAAGAGAATTGTTTGATTACGCTTTCAAGATGTATTCTACCCGCTGGATGTTTAAACACCCGGCACCTGCCGATTTTTTCAGAACGATTGAAGATGCTTCAGGCATTGATCTAGATTGGTTCTGGCACGGCTGGTTCTTTACCATCGATAAGGTAGATATTGGCCTGGACAAAGTTTCCTGGTATAAAATAGATTCTAAAAACCCTGAGGTGGAGTTACCTTACCAAAAAGGTTTGGCAGAAAGTAAAAGGAATATTTCAAGTTTGAGAAATGAAAAGGAAATCTTGAAAACACAAGACGAAATAGACTTAGGTCTTAAAGATTTTTATTCAACTTATGACCCATTCGCCGTTACACCTTTATCAATCAGTGAGAGAGATAAGGCAATGAAAAATATGTCTGAAGCCGAAAAAAGTGTGTTGTCAAGCAATAAAAATTACTACGAAATTACTTTTTCGAATAAAGGTGGTCTCGTAATGCCTCTTATCCTACTTTTTGAATATACTGATGGGACAAAGGAAGAATTCAGGGTGCCTGCTGAAATATGGAGAAAAGATAATTTCACCGTTACCAAAGTTTTTCCTGCAAAAGGTGAAGTGAAACAAATATCCCTTGACCCATATTTTGAAACGGCTGATGTGGATTTGTCCAATAATTATTATCCTGAAAAACCAACCCCATCCAGATTTGAATTATTTAAGTCACGAGGTTTACCCGCATTTCCAAATCCAATGAGAAGTGCAAGACAACAAGGTGGAAATTAAAATAAATCTTTATTAAAAAACAAATGGAGATTCATCCTTGTTAGGGAATTGAATCTCCATTTGTTATTAGAAAAAATAGAAATATGCCGCTGCAACGGGAAGAAAACCTATCCCTTTCCTCAAATATACAGGCCAATGGCAAAATTGGCTTTTCCAGTCCTTCTAATATTGCCTTAGTAAAATATTGGGGAAAATATGGAGATCAGTTACCACAAAATCCTTCCATCAGTTTCACTTTGGACCACTCAAGAACAGAAATGATTCTCGAATATAGCCCGAAAGGAGAGATAGATAAACATAACACCATTGATCTGACTTTTACATTTGAAGGAAAGGAAAATAAAGCTTTCGGAGATAAAATAACTGCTTTTTTAACGAGGTTATTACCAACGCATCCATATCTCGGCCAATTAACATTCAACCTATCCAGTACGAATACCTTTCCCCATTCTGCAGGCATTGCCTCCTCTGCTTCTAGTATGAGTGCTTTGGCTTTATGTATTTGTACCTTAGAAAATCGCTTGTTTCAAAACATGAATGAGGTTGAAACATTGAAAAAAGCCTCTTATCTGGCACGCTTAGGCTCTGGAAGCGCCTGCCGATCCATTTATCCTCTCATCGCCTCCTGGGGAGAATCAGCGGCCATCCCTGATTCCACGAATCTGAATGGCACACCCCTTGCAAATGATTTGCATCCCGTATTTAGAACCTATAAGGATGCTATTTTATTAGTTAGCAAAAAGGAGAAAGATGTGTCATCGCGGGCCGGACATAAATTGATGGAAAACAATCCGTATGCCACCGTTCGATACGAACAGGCAAAAAATCATCTGTCACAATTAGTAACAGCCTTGAAAAATGGTGATTTAGATACATTTATCCAAATTACAGAATTAGAGGCCATGACCCTCCATGCCTTAATGATGAGCTCAAGTCCTTATTTTCTTTTACTTGAGCCAAATACCATCACGCTGATAAGAAAAATCAGAAGTTTCAGGGAAAATACCAACATTCCCGTATGTTTTACCTTAGATGCAGGCCCAAATATACATTTGCTTTATCCGGAAGCCCATCAGGACAAAGTTCATGATTTTATAACCAATGAATTATCCGGGTATTGTGAACAAAATAAATGGATAGCTGACCAAGTTGGAAATGGTCCTTTCTCCTTATTTTAAAAAAACACCACTTTGAATCTTGCGAAAAAAATACTTTGTCTGGTTTTCTCGGCGGTGCTATCAAGCGCATGTTCACAAAATCAACCTTTAGATAAACCAAGAACTAAACAACCTGCTTTTAGTAAGAAAATAGATGGCCTGATCTCTTTTACGGTGCCATTAATGAGCGTAAACGAGCTCTTGAATAATAAAGATAAATTTATTATTTTTGACGCGCGGGAAAAAGCGGAATTTGACGTCAGCCATATCCCTGATGCAATATATTTAGGTTATTCAGATTTCAATATTGGCAGAATAAAGAATATTCCTAAAGAAAAGAATATTGTTATTTATTGCTCTATTGGCTACCGAAGTGAAAAAATAGGTGAAAAATTGTTACGTTTGGGATATAAAAACGTCTATAATTTATACGGTAGCATTTTTGAATGGGCCAACGAAAAATATCCTTTGGTTAGTTCCAATGGAAAAACTACATATACGGTCCATAGTTACAACAAAAGTTGGAGCAAATGGGTTACTAATGAAGAAATAAGAACGGTTTGGTAATTACCGCAAAATAAAACAACATACAGATGGATTTATTTCAAAAGTTAATTGATAATATGGGGCCTTTGGGTCAGTACAAAGAAATTGCCCATGGTTACTATGCATTTCCAAAATTGGAAGGCGAGATTAGTACACGAATGACGTTTCGTGGAAAAGAAAGAATCGTTTGGAGTCTTAATAATTATTTAGGACTGGCTAATCACCCGGAAGTAAGAAAAGCCGACGCTGATGCTTCAGCAGAATGGGGTCTGGCTTACCCTATGGGTGCGAGGATAATGTCAGGTGAAACAGACCAGCACGAACAGTTAGAAAATGAGCTTGCGGCGTTTGTATCAAAACCAGCCGGTCTTTTGCTAAATTTCGGTTTTCAAGGGGTAGTTTCTATTATCGATGCCCTAATGAGCAGACATGATGCCGTAGTTTACGATATGGACAGCCATGCTTGCATCTATGACGGTGTTCGTATGCAAATGGGAAAGAGATTTCCTTTTGAACATAATGATTTTGAAAGTTTTAAGAAACAAATAGAGAAAGCTAAAAAATATACTGAAGAAACTGGAGGAGGTATTTTGGTAATTTCCGAAGGTGTATTTGGCATGAGAGGAAATCAGGGTATCCTGAAAGAAATAGCTTCTCTTAAGGATCAATATGGTTTCCGTTTCTTCGTGGACGATGCGCACGGATTTGGTGCATTGGGTGCTACAGGTGCCGGAGCTGGAGAAGAGCAGGGCATTCAAGATAAAATTGATGTTTATTTCAGCACCTTTGCTAAGTCAATGGCAAGTATCGGTGCGTTTGTTGCTGGTGAACAATTCTTAATTGATTACCTGAGATATAACATGCGTTCTCAACTTTTTGCCAAAGCATTACCAATGCCATTAGTTATTGGTGCTTTAAAAAGACTTGAGATTATTAAGCGTGGTCCTGAATTGAAAAACAAACTATGGGCCGTAGTAAATAGATTACAAGGTGGACTTAGGGAAGCTGGCCTAGATTTAGGGGTTACAAATTCTTGTGTTACTCCTGTTTTCTTAAAATGTTCTGTAGCAGAAACAGCTTATCTGGTACATGATATCAGAGAAAATTTCAATATCTTTTGTTCAGTGGTAATGTATCCGATGATACCAAAAGGCATGATCCTTTTGCGATTAATCCCCACAGCAGATCATACTTTCGAGGAAGTGGATTTGACCATTGAGGCATTCAAGAAAATAAAGCAAAGCCTTGAAGAAGGTGCATATAACAAGGAGCTAAGCGAAGTAGGCGTTTAGTTAAAACCTAAACGATTACGAAAGGGGAATTTGGCTTAGGTCAGGTTCCCCTTTTGCGTTTGTTAGGAAATCATTAAAAATGTCCTTTGCCGAACAGATTCTTTCTGCCTATTTTTAAGTTATCAAAATGATGACTATGAAATGGGAAGCAAAAATCATAAGATATACCAAAATAGAGATTGATAAAATACATCGTCCAAAACGAGCTAAGGTGTTGCCCAATGTATTGAGCAAAGAAGAAGTAAAAACCATTTTAGAGGCGCACAATAAAATTAAACACAAGGTGATGCTAAGTTTAATATATAGTTGTGGATTAAGATGTGGCGAATTGCTAACACTAAAACCGATACATATCGATTCAAAAAGAAATATTGTAGTATTGAAAAATGCTAAGGGACAAAAAGACAGAATAGTACATCTTAATCCTAAAATACTAGAGATGCGGGCATGACTTATGATTCCAGGAGTTTACTATTAGTATTGAAAAAAGCGAGAATTGCAAAACCCGTTACTTTACATTGGCTCAGACATAGTTATGCGATGCATCTTTTGGAAAGTGGAACTGACTTGCGCTATATTCAAGAACTATTAGGCCACAGTAGCAGCAAAACTAATGAAATACGCACTCCTGTTAGTACAAAAAGTATACTGAATTAAAAGTCCATTTGACGATTTATAAAAAAATAGTACTTATATTTAGATACAAAAACGAAATAAACCTTCGCTAATACAACCAAAACTAGGTGTATGACCAAAAGTATGTTTCGCCTATAGGTGGTAGTTGGTGGTAATGGTAACAAGACACAACTGACAGTCAAAATGAACGAAACGAAAGAGCTATATCTTGAAAGTTTGAATAGAGCAATTCAATTCATTGAGAATAATCTTGACAAGAAAATTCTCTTGAAAGATGTTGCCAATGAAGCATTTTTATCAGAGTACCATTTTCATAGAATATTTAAGTCTTTGACGGGTGAAACAGTTAAAGAATTTTTGCTGCGACTGAAAACAGAAAGAGCTGCAATACGATTAAAACATTCAAAAAACGACATCGGGCAAATTGCATTTGAAAATGGTTTTGAAAACCACGAAACATTCACGAGAGCCTTCAAAAGATATTTTCAGCTTTCACCGCTAGAATACAGAGAAGCAATTCAAGAAGTAGTTGAAAAAAAGATAAAAGATTACCAAAAAAAAGCTATAAATCTGAATGAATTGAAAGTTGAAGAACCGATTGTCAAGCACATTCAAGACTTACATTTGGCTTATATTAGAAATACAGGTTCTTACGACAAAGTGGCTCCCTCATTTCAGCGCCTTATGCTTTGGGCGGCAACTCATTTTGTTTTGAAATTGACACCTACAACATTAGGAATTGTTCACGACAATCCAGACCTGACTAATGAAGAAAAAATCCGTTTTGACGCCTGTGTAATTGTAAACAAACCTGTTCAGCCAAAAGGTGAGATTGGTTATAAGAAAATAGATTGCGGAAAATTTGCCATATTCCGATATAAAGGGCCTTATGAGAACTTTTATTCGGTTTATGACTACATCTATAATGTTTGTCTATCTGAAAAAGGTTGGGAATTGGCAGATAAGCCGGCTTTGGAATGGTATATTAAATCGCCACCGTTTTTCAAACCTGAGAATTATGTAACGGATTTTTATGTGCCAATCAAATAGCAAGAAACGTCAAAAAAAAATAATTAGCCAAAGGTAACTTTGCACTATCATTCACTAAATCATAAAAAAATGAGAAAAAAGTTGGCAGTCGCAGTTTTATCAATTTTGGCAATAGTCGCCTTAGTATTCGTAATAGGTCTGTTTCTTCCTAAGCAAAGAGAATTTGTTAAAACAGCAACTTTTAAAAGTTCACCAGAAAAGGTTTTCCAAATTGTAACAGACTTGAAAAACCAAACATCTTGGAGAAGCGATGTTAAGGAAATCAATATTATTGAAGAAAACTCTTGGACAGAAGTTCCAAAAAAAGGAACACCCTTAACCTTTAAAACAAAAAAGAAAATTTTAAATCAACTTTTTGAAATTGAAATAATTGAGCCAAAAAGTTTCAACGGATCTTGGATAGGCACGTTTGAGCGATCTTCAACAGGGACGAATGTTGTTTTCAAAGAAATAATTACAATTAAAAATCCAATTTTCAGGGTAATGAGCCCAATATTTGTTGACCTTGACCAAACAATGGAACTTTATATGAACAATCTGAAAACTAAATTGGGAGAATAATATGACAAAGAAAAAAACTTGGCTGGATAAATTGAATGAATCAAAACAACCACATACAGTTAAATTAATGAAAGCATTTGCAGGTATTCCGGCAGAAAGCAACTTATTCATTCCCTCACCCAAATTGATAGACGAATACATTCAACACATTGGATTTGGAAAGCGTATAGACACAAAAACTTTGCGGAAAGACCTTGCATTGGAACATAATGCAGATTACACTTGTCCAGTAACGACAGGAATATTTTTAAGAATTGTTGCAGAAGCAAACTATGAAAAATTACAGCAAGGAATAAGTTTGAAAGAAATTACACCCTTTTGGAGAGTAATAGAACCGAATAGTGCATTAGCCAAAAAACTTACATTTGGACAAGAATTCTTAGTACAACAAATTGACAACGAAACCGAATGAAAGAACCCTCTACCGCCAACAGTGTGCAAGCACCATGACCCTGCCGCAGGTGCAACACTACACTAAAAAGAAATAAACTATAAATTCCTAAAAGTTCTTGTTCTGGAAAGTTTTAGGAATTTTATTTATATAAAACGTAAACGATATTTAGACACACTTAGAATTATTAAAGATAATAATTTAATTAAGGTTGACACAAGTGTCAGACAGTAAAAAACACGTGTTTTTAAATAATAATTTGCACGTGATTAGTTTACCATATATATTTGTTCTTAATATTAATAATTAAATGTAATGAACACAAAGTTAACATTGACCATAGAGCAAACCGTTATTGAAAAAGCAAAAAAGTATGCTAAAGATAACGAGCGAAGTTTATCAGACTTAATTGAGAATTATTTAAAGGCACTTACCAAAGAAAGTGATGTAAATGATGATGTTGAATTAACGCCTGTGGTAAAATCCTTAAAAGGTTCTTTTACCGCACCTAAAAACTTTGATTACAAGAAAGAATTGGCTAATCGCTTATCTGAAAAATATTTATAACTAATGACACAAATTTTAATCGATACAGACGTAATCCTCGATTTCTTTTTTGATAGACAACCTTTCGCAGAAAATGCTTCTAAAATTTTTTCCCTATCTGAATCAAAGAAAATAATAAGCTTTGTAACGCCAGTAATTATAAGTAATGTGTACTATTTGCTAAGACAAACTGCAACGCATGAAAAAGTAATCGAAAAATTAAAATTATTATCATCTATCACAGGCATATTAATGATGGATAATAATGTTGTTTTTCGAGCGCTAAATTCAGATTTTAAAGATTTTGAAGATGCGTTACAAAATTATTCAGCTGAACTAAATAAAGAAATTGATATAATAATAACCAGAAATATAAAAGATTTTAAATACAGTAAATTAGCTGTAATGACACCAGACCAATTTTTAAAAACTAAATTTACCGGCCAATAAACATTTCATAAGGCGAAAGATGCAAATTTAACTGGATTGTTAAAGCCCCTATTATAAGAGGACGTTGAGGTCAGATTTAAAATATCATAGATTAGTTGAGGCACAGTTATCTCTCTTATTAGAAAGTGGAACTGATTTGACATACATACAAGAATTATTACCCAGCAGCAAGACCTACTGAAATATACACTCATGTTAGTTCCGCGCGCATCCAGCAGATTAAAAGTCCATTTAATGGTTTATAGAAAAATAGTATTTATATTTAGATACAAAAATGAAATAAACCTTCGCTAATACAATCAAAACTAGGTGTATGGGCGAAAGTTTGTTTCGCCTACATGGTAGTTGGTGGTAATGGTAACAAGACACCTTTCAACTTAGGAAATTTGCATGACAAAAATTGCAACACATATCACACTTTTGCTTGTACTGACAGCTTTGATAGCGTTGGGAATTGCTTACCCGTTTCTTTCAGGAGACTATGACCGGTTGGCTGTACCTATTTCAACAATGATACAGGTTTTTGGTCTCGTAGGACTTGGATTAGTTCCTGTTGGGGCGTTGTGGCTATTAATTCCAAAATACAAATTTGGTTTTGCAATAACGGCATTGATTATTGGGACTTTTGTTATCCTCATTATTTCTCTTTTTGCTACACTAAGTGTTGGCAAATCTTTTGGAGTTCTTTCTATTTTGCTTTGGATGTTATGTATAGTTATTTTAATACCAAAAATAAAGTCACTAAACCTAAATACAGAAAACAAAAGCAATTGGCTACCAGTTTACTTGATTTATCTTCCCATTTTCACGCTCCTACTTCAATTAACAATTGCAAAACCTTTGACACAATTTAGTAGAAACCGGGCTATTGAAAATGCTTACCGTTTTATAAGACATATTGAAGAATATAATTCGCAAAAAGGGCAATATCCATTGACACTTCAAGCACAGAATAAGGACTACTATCCAGATGTTGTGGGAATTGAAAAGTATCTGTATGCACCCCACAAAAAGAGTTATAATCTATCATTTGAACAGCCCAGATTTCTTCTTAACATTTTTGGCACAAGGGAATGGGTTGTTTACAATCCCTTAGATGAAAACAGTGTGTATAGTCATACTGCGTGGCTTCTGCCTACTGAACAGGCGGAACCAAGTCAGGGATGGTACGCTTCTGGTAATACAAAACATTTGCATTGGAAGTATTTTTTATTTGATTAGAAGAAGATACCAAGTTTAACAACATTTGGACAAGTTGAGAAGATGACTGAACTATACAAAT
>JBMLQR010000129.1:0-8636 GCA_049241465.1 Saprospiraceae bacterium
TTCCAATGGATTATATTTGGCTGATTTTATCTCTCATTTGCATCATTACAGGTGTTTTAGGTAGTTTACTTCCTGTTCTTCCCGGATTACCTATCAGTTGGGTTGGTTTAGTGTTGCTTATGCTTACTAAGCCGATTGAAACTGATGTTATGCTTCTTTCAGTGACAGGAGTAATTGCTATCAGTGTAGGTATATTAGATTATTGGATTCCCGCAAAAGGTACCAAGGCCTTTGGTGGTTCAAAATATGGCGTGTGGGGCACCAATATTGGACTAGTTGTTGGTTTGATTGTGCCCGTTCCATTTGGATTTATTTGGGGTCCCTTTTTAGGGGCTTTTATTGGTGAATGGTGGTTTGCCTCCAGAAAAGGTAATGAAGCGATGTGGGCAGCAACAGGTTCGTTTGTTGGTTTTCTTACATCTACTTTTTTGAAACTAGTGGTTTCTATCGTATTTTTAGGCATCTTTATTACGCTCGTTTGGAATCATTTTTCCCTATTTTTCTAGTCCATTGATCTTGATTATGCCTTTTATTAAGGTTTGATCTAAAATGAATGTGGAGAAGCTATTTACCACTTCTTTAAAATCTAAAGTATGTGTAATAAGTAATGCAGGGTCTATTTCTTTCTTATCGATCTTGTTCATAACTTGTTCGAAATCATGTTTTGTGGCATTTCTGCTGCTCATTAAGGTGGCTTCCCTTTTGTGAAATTCCGGATGATTTATATGCAGATCTTCCCGTTGCAATCCTATAAGGATCCATTTTCCGCCATGACCTAAAAACGTTAATTGTTGCTGTATTGACTTTTTGTTTCCTGTGGCATCGATGACAATATCTGCAAAATGACCATTTGTTAACTCTTTTATTTGTTCTAATAGGGTTTCATCATTGCCATTAAATGAATGTTCAATGCCCAAAATGGATTTACAATAGGTTATTCTGTTTTGATTAATATCAATGAGGATAATTTTATCGGTTTTTGATTTTGCAAATAATATCGCACCCATGCCAATCGGTCCTGCGCCAAATATAATAACCCAGTCATTTTCCAATATATCAGCTCTCATGATCCCATGATATGAAATAGAAAGGGGTTCAACCATAGATAAATGTTCAAGGTCTGTTTCCTCTCGACCTATCATAATATTATCCACAGGTATTGATATATAATCACAAAATCCTCCATCCACATGAACCCCCATAACTTTTAACTGGGAACAACAATTTGTTTTTCCTCTGACACAACTGTTGCATTTTCCGCAGGATAAATAGGGTAGCACACTCACCGGTTTCCCTAATAATGAATTATTGTCGATTTTTGCATCTACAATAATACCAGAAAGCTCATGCCCTAATACGCGTGGATAGGAAAAATAGGGTTGATTACCATGAAAAGCATGTATGTCAGTTCCACAAATGCCAATATTTTTTATTTGAACCAATACTTCTCCTTTTTTAAAAATGGGTATTTCAACGTCTATTTCTTCAAATTCATAAGGCTTTATTAGGGTAATTTGCTTCATTTTTTAAGTTATTTTAATGTAAGATGATAAACGGTTTACTTCCTAGATTTCCATTTTTTGAAGTAATGCTAATAATATAGTTACCACTGGTTATATCGAAGATAGGTATGTTTACTTGATTTTCTATTTGTCCAGATTTCTTTTCAATGCCTTGAAAATCAAATATTTGATAATAAAAAGTATGTTCTACACTGGAAATAATAACACTTAATTCATTAGAGGCTGGATTTGGAAAAAGGTCAAATGTCAGGATATTAGATATTTGTGAAGTAAAAGATGGGGAACTTGGCTTAAGTCTTATTTCATCAAAAAACAAAATTCCAGATGATAAATCATTGGATTCAGCTACAAATTCAATTCGGTCAACCGATTTCCAATCGAATTTTCCTTCAGGATTATGCCATTTATTTTCATCCCAAGCCCCCTGCTCCTTAAATTTAGATAGAGGAATTTCAATTAATTGCCAGGAATCGTCCCATTTAACCATTTTTTCGTCAATTCTACATGTGATTCTCCATGGCCGGTCTCCGGCACTCGTTTTTGAATCCAAAAAGCGAACATCTATATTTTTCCCTATGATATTTCCTTTTACATAAAAAGATAGGACAAAATTTTGCTGAACCATTGTAATTAGATCAGCTTCAGGATGAAATTCCCAACCAATAATGTCGTATTGCTTTGGATTTTTCCACGATAGGGCATATTTGCCTTCAAAAGGTTTATCCTGTGAATAATAATTGATTTTTCCTGCGCCATAACTACTTTCCCGGAGGGAAGTTGAAAGTCTTTCTCTATATAACCATTGCTCATTTTCCAATGGTATTTTTTCATATTTTGCTTGTTGTGGTACATTTAATCCAAGGGCTTTTACTAACGGAATATTTAAATCAAAGTCAAATAAACCGTTACTTCCATCATTAAATAGTCCAAATCCACCGTGATAATCCCACATTGTCCAGGGAATCTTCTGAGATTCGAGTTCTTTCCTGATATATTCATACCAAAAGGATCTGTCTATTTCAGTAGATGCGGCGGCAAAAACGCCAAATTCTCCACAATAAATGGGTACATTTCTTTCTTTGGCAAATTTAACGGCTATGGAAAGTTGTTCCTTTACGTAATCAATATGCCCAATTCTTCCATAGTCATTAAATGCACTCTCAACCCAGGTGCCTTTAAGTTGAGCGGGAAAAACAGGCATTTTTGCTTTTTGATATGGAAAGGGTACATCTTTTAATGAACTCATGGAAGGGGTTGTCCAACTGGCTCCCTGATGAGTAAACAGAAAGGGCTCGTAAAAATGGAAGGTATATATTAAATTCTTATCCTCATAAACAGGCATTGATTTTAAATTTTGATAATTATTCCAATTCGCAGGCCCTACAATAATGGTATGTTCTTTATTGACTTGTCTAATGGCAGTTACTACCTTTCCCTGGATTTGATTCCAGGCTGCATCCGTTATGCCATTTGGTTCATTCAAAATTTCAAAATAAATATGTTTATATTTCCCATTGAAATGCCTGGCTATTTGAGGCCAAATTTTTAAAAGCGGTAAGTCAATATTTAACGGTGTAAAACCAGAGGGGTCAAACGTATGATTATCCAGAATGAGATGCATATTCAAATCTTCTGCCCAGACCACGATTTCATCAAGAAATTCAAACAGTAGAGGATTCACCTCGAAATTTGGCTGACCTGAAGTATGCGAATGTAAATGAATGGGTAATCTGATGACATCACAACCCAATGATTTCAGTTGTTCAAAATCTTTTTTAGTGTATTTATTGATTTGAATTTGTCCTACCTCGTTCACTTGAAACCAATTAGTTAAATTAACTCCTTTGTTAAAGGGCATCGGGGGTTGAGCAGATAAATAATTTGGGTTCATTTGCCAGTGCAAAAAGAAGATTAAAAATGAAATTTGTATTTTCATTTGTTGGGTTAATTTCATAATCATGAATAATTTTTCTAAATTAGATTGTTTCTTTTAAACTACGCCATATTCATCATGAGAATCTTGACTATTTTTGTTTTTATCCTGTTTCTTCCTCTTATTGCGTCCGCGCAACTTAGGTTGGCCTCCATATTTGGAGATCACATGGTGCTTCAGCGAAATAAACCTATTCTTTTCTGGGGATTTAACTCTCCTGAAACTAGGGTTAAAATAAAGTTTGCCGACCAGGAAGTGGAGGTTAAAACGAATACATCGGGTCGTTGGGAAGTATCTTTTCCAGCCAGAAATATTGGTTCTCCATTAACTTTATCTGTTTCAGATAAAGATGAAGTCATTCAAGTTTCCGATATCTTGATGGGGGAGGTTTGGTTATGCTCCGGTCAGTCTAACATGGAATGGAAGTTAAGGCAATCTTTAGGTGGTGAAGAGGAGATTAAAATTGCCAATAATCCTTTAATCAGACATATTGAAGTACCTAAAACACTATCCTTCACTCCAAATACTGATTTTGAATCGAAAGGTTGGAAAATAGCAAATTCTGAAAATGCAGGTAATTTTACAGCGGTGGGTTATTATTTTGCCAAGAAATTACAGCAAGACTTACAGGTTCCCATTGGGTTAATTCATTCCTCATGGGGTGGTACGCATGTGGAAACCTGGATAAGTCACTCGGGTTTACTTGAATCCGCTGTTTTTAAGAAATACGCGGAAGAAATGCCTAAAAGTTGGGCAGAGGATTCTGTTTTTTGGGAGAAAAAAACGCTGGCTATTTTTCATGGCAGTGAAAATTATGATATCAACCAAATTGATTATAAATCCTTTTATTCGCCTGATTTTAATGCAGAAAACTGGATGTCCAAAGATCCAACAGGACAATGGGATTGGAAAGGAATTTCTTCCTTTCGTGGAAATGCGTTTATTTTTAGAAAAATAAATGTGGATAAAGCGCTCATTAGCCAGTTAGCAACTTTTAGATTTGGTAAAAATAGAAGTGTATTCAAATTATATGTGAATGGTAAATTAGTACATCATGGTTTTTATGGGGATCAAATTCAATTTTCAATTCCTGCAAATACTTTCAAGGAAGGGGAAAATTCACTGTTGATTCATTTCGGTGAAAATAATCGGGTAACTTATGGCTATATGGGGTTTGATGGTCCTAAACAGGATTTTAGTCTGGATTTTCCAGCCGCTAAAATACCGCTAATGAATAAAGAATGGAAGATTCATCCTGATTGGTCGGCAAAAAGGAGGTACGAAAAATGGATGAATAATCAGGGTACTTTGTGTTTTAATGGGATGATTGCACCTATTCAAGGATTTCCAATGGCTGGGGTAATTTGGTATCAGGGTGAATCAAATGCTGGTCGGGCCAAAGAATATGAAGTATCTTTCCCATTAATGATTCAGGATTGGCGAGCCAAATGGAAAGATGAATTTCCTTTTATTTTTGCCCAATTGTCCAGTTATGGTCCTTTTAATGATAGTAATACCGGATCTGCCTGGGCTGAATTGAGAGAAGCCCAATTGAAAACCCTAACTTTACCAAAAACAGGAATGGCTGTTATAACTGATGTTGGTGATCCAAATGATATTCATCCATTAAATAAAAAGGATGTTGGCATTAGAATGGCTCTTTCAGCCGAAAAATTGGCCTATAATAAGGATATTGTTTACAGTGGGCCATTATTTGAAAAAATGGTGCAAATAAAGAATAAAGCTGTCCTTACTTTTAAACATATAGGTTCAGGTTTAATAGCAAAGGACAAATATGGTTATCTGAAAGGATTTGAAGTGGCATCTTCAGATGGTGTTTTTTATTTTGCAAAAGCTGTTATTGTGGCCGATAAGGTGGAAGTATATCACCCCAATGGTTTAAATCCTGTCATGGTTCGATATGGTTGGTCTGATTCACCCATTGAAGCAAATCTCTATAATAAGGATGGTCTGCCTGCTTCTCCATTCAGAACGGATAATTTACCTGGCAAAACAGCTCTCTCCCGCTTTTATTAATACTTAAATTAGTTTTATGAAAAATAATCTTGTCTTTTTACTTAGCGTTTTATGTTTTTCTTTTAGTACGCTAAATGCGTCTGTTTTTTCCCATTCAGCTCCTCCTAAATGGAAAGTATTAATCATTGATGGTCAGAATAACCACAAATGGGCCATTACCACCCCCATTATGAAAGGGTATTTAGAAGAAACAGGTCTATTTATGGTCGATGTGTTAACTACACCTCCAAAAGATTCCTCATTAGATCAATTTATGCCTTCCTTTAAAGGATATGACGTAATTCTTTCCAATTACAATGGCAAATCGTGGCCAAGACAAACCGAACTGGCCTTAGAGAAATTTGTTGCTAAAGGTGGTGGGCTTGTAATAATACATGCGGCAGATAATTCATTTCCATATTGGAAGGCCTATAACGAAATGATTGGTTTAGGGGGTTGGGAGAAAAGGACGGAAAAAGACGGCCCTTATGTCTATTATAATGAAAAGGATGAGTTAATTAGGGATAATACGCCTGGCCCTGGTGGACACCATGGTACACAACATGAATTTGTTATTAAGACAAGAATTGAGGAACACCCTATTATGAAAGGTCTTCCGATGGAATGGTTACATACTAAAGATGAATTGTATGATTTGATGCGCGGACCAGCTATTAACATGAATATTCTGGCAACAGCTTATAGTTCAAAAGATCAAAAGGGGACAGGAAGACATGAACCCAGCGTTTTGACTCTAAATTATGGGAAGGGAAAAATTTTCCATAATATGATGGGTCATGAAGATTATTCTATGCATTGTGTCGGTTTCATTACTTTGTTACAAAGAGGCACGGAGTGGGTGGCTTCAGGAAAGGTTACTCAAGCAGTACCATCAAATTTTCCAACCAAAGAAAAAAGTTCAAGCAGACAACCTCAAAAATAGTTTCTTATCCAACTTTATTCGTCCAATTTCTTGATGTAACTGAATGGTATCAGGGAATTGGACGAATTATTTTACAAGGATTTCCATAAGCAAGCACGTTATCCGGAATATCTTTTGTAACCACACTTCCTGCACCAATGGTGACATTATTTCCAATGGTTATACCAGGTAAAACAACCGTATTGCCGCCAATCCAGCAGTTATCCCCAATATGAATTGGTTTCGAAAAAGTCTTATAGCTTGTTTTTAGATTTTCATTTGAAAAAATTAATCTTTCCCTTGCACTTAGGGGATGACTGGCAGTCAGTAATTGGACACCAGGACCGATTAAGCCATTTTTCCCAATTTTTATGATATTATTATCCAGAAAAATAGCATTTACATTAATGAAAGTACCTTCGTCAATAAAAATATGTTCTCCATAATCACAAAAAAAAGGGGTTTCAATCCATACATTTTCTCCAATTCTACCCAATAATAAAGTAAATAACTCATTTCGATGGTCAGGATCATGGGGAGATGAATTATTAAGGTTTGCCAATAATTTTCTGGCAACATAATATCGTGCCAATAATTCAGAATCCCTGGAATTATAAGGTAAGCCTGCTAACATTTTTTCCTTCTCAGACATTTTCCTTTGATTTAACAGAAGAAAGAATGTTTATTTGATCCAGAATATGTGATTTTTCAATTAAATAGGGTTTATTATCGAGAATCACAGAGGCAATATGATTAAATAACAAGTTCCAATTACCCACTTTCGATTCAATTTCGCCTTTAAAAACATAGTATCCATTATCTACATTTAATCGGGCATTATATTTAGGTTCTTCCATACCAAAACCCTTCATACCTGGCATAAGTCCAACTTTCAAATGATCTTCTTGCTGATCAATACCATATTTCACAAAAGAACCATTTTCACCATGTATAATATATCTCGGTGTTTCCTCCCGCATAAACATATTGGAGGAAAGATAAACCTGCATTCTTCCGTATCCTAAATGAACATCGAAAGCATCATCAATAATGGATCCATTTCTTTGAATGTAGGTTTTACCCCAAAATTCATTCGGTGTGCCAAATAACGATAACGCCTGGTCTAAAATATGAGGGCCTAAACCATAGAGAATACCACTGGAAGGGGTAATTTCTTCTTTCCATTTTTTTGCACTCAATTGCGTGGAAAGTCGGTTATAATGAGCTTCATACCGTATGATTTTACCTAAAACACCACTATCAAGAACGGCTTTGACCGTTTGAAAATCACTGTCAAATCGACGATTTTGAAATATGAAGATTTTTTTATTCTTTTTTTCTGCGAGTTCGAAAAGTATTTCTGCTTCCTCAATGGTTGAGGTAAATGGTTTTTCTACTAATATATGTTTACCCGCTTCAAGTGCCATTTTTGCATAAATAAAATGGGTGTCATCTGGTGAAGTAATACTCACCAAATCAATTTCCTTGTCAGAAACAGCTTCTTCTATACTCAACGTATGAATACAATGAGGAAAACGAATACAGGGATCCTGATTCTTAGTTACAATGCGTCGAATATTAAATTCAGGATTATAATCAAAAAATGGGGCTTGTAGCGTTTGCCCGGAGAGTCCGTAGCCAATAATAGCAACTTGTATCATAAGGATTAATTTTCAGTTTGCTCAAAGTTATCGAAAAGATTATAAAGATTAATCCGTAATTTAGACAAATGAACCTTAAACTTAATAAATATGAATACAATGAAATTATTTTTCAATCTGCTATTGGTATCTGTTTTTTTTAATCCCATCACTTTGTCTGGACAGTGGGTCAATGGTGTTTATGAAAAAACGGAGAAGAATGACACCTCAACGCAAACGTCAAGATTAATGATAAAAGATTCCTATTTTATTCTTACCATATTTAATTCTACTCCTGCTTCTTTTAATTATACGGTAGGAGGTATTTTATCAACAGAAGGTAAGAATTTCACAGTGAACCTTGAATTTAATTCCGCGATAGCGAAAGATTCACTAAAAACCTTAAAAGGAACATTTCAATTGAAAGGAAATCGTTGTATGGTTATTTTTGATAACGGGAAAAAACTTGATTTGGAAAAAATAACAAAGGAGGATCAAAACTTTGAAGGTGCCTTTTTAATGGCTGGCAGGGTAACAGATCAGGGCGAGAGTAGAAGAAGAATTGATGTTCCAAGAATTACCATGAAAATGTTGTTAGATGG
>JBMLQR010000130.1:0-1436 GCA_049241465.1 Saprospiraceae bacterium
TTATAACAAAGGAAAATATCGCATATCAGTCTGAAAATAAGGAGTTAATATCCCTCAGAGATTCATTGGTTTCCCAGGTTGAATCATTGAGCTCTAATTTTGCTGCATTATCAGAGGAAAACCAGTCTTTACAAGGTTCTTTGAATGAGGCTAAAAATGAGTTGACCTTAAAAATAAAAACATTAAGCCTTTATAAAAAAAATAGTGCAAAAGAGGCAAATAATCTCAGAGCTGAAATTCTTCAGCTGTTGGCCGTTAAAGCGGAATTGGAGGAATCTATTTCAGCGCTGCAAGAAGAAAATGATAACTTGAAAATGGAAAATACGTCCTTAACTTCTAATCTGAATGAAGCGAATAAGGATAAAGCGGCATTGGCCAATTTAAATAGAACGATGCAGGAAGAGGTAAAGAAACTTACCTTAAATAATTTTAAGGCATCGGCTTTCCAGGTAGAATTGGAGACCCCTAAATCGAAATTAACTGCTAAATCGAACAAAGCAAGACGTATTGTGGTTAATTTTGACTTAACTTCCGTTCCAGATGAATATCAAGGCATTCGCACCATTTATATGGCGATAACTAACGATAACGGCGTGCCAGTTCCCGGGTCTAATATTAATAAAAATATTGTGGTGAATGGACAAAACATGCCACTAAATGCCGTTTCTGGTAAAGAAGTTAATATAACAAGTAACCAAAGATTGTCTTTTTCGCACAATATGGAGGACAAACTTAAACCCGGTTTTTATAGAGTGGCCGTTTACACCGATTTGGGTATGTTGGGTTCTGCCAATTTCAGATTGGATTAAAAATCTTTGTTTGTTTTTTAACTAATCTTTTTTTTTTAAATATAGAAGGAATGAGATTTATCTTTTGCTTTGTTCTTTTTTCGTTTTTATTATTTTCTTGTGGCATTCAAAAAAAAGATGTTCTTTTATTAGAGGATAAATACAAAAATGAGCTTATAAAATTAGATTCTCAGTTGGTAGATCAACGATCGCTTAATTATTCACTTACGCTGGACAATTATAAGAAACAAGGTACCATCGCTGCGTATGAATCGGTTCAAAAGGTTTATTTGGATAGGATGGACTCCTTACAAAATGATATTGATAGGTTAAATAAAAATTCTTCACTCAATCAAAATTTCCTTTCTGAAAATATTGATTCACTTGAAACAAAATTAGCCAATCAGTCTCTTTTTACGCAGTCTATTTTAAATTATTGGACTAAATTTAATAGTCCGGTAGGTAATTTGAGTGCCATTCTCAAAGATTCACTTGCTTCGGAGGAAAATGTAATCATAGAGGAATCGACCTTGTATTGCAGTATTTCCATACCTATGGAAAAGCTATTTAAACCCTTTGTTACCCAATCTGTCGACCCAGCTGCCATGCCTTTATTAGGTAAAATCAGTGAAATTCTTCAACTTTTTC
>JBMLQR010000131.1:0-2819 GCA_049241465.1 Saprospiraceae bacterium
CTACCCGGGCATAGTTGGTCTGACCTCTATTTTGCTTGGCAGAGTTCTATGTGGCATTAATAGCAAATCGACGACCATTTGGCCCATGTCTTCTGGTTGAATTTTCCAGTGATCAGCATCATTGGGCGTATGATTGTTAAAATAGGTGCTAACAGATCCTGGCATAATCGTTGTCGTTTTTATACCATGTTTTCTCACGTCGAGCATGACGGCCTGAGTGAAACCAACCAATCCAAACTTACTGGCATTATAGGCGGCACCTGCGGCAAAAAAATTGGTTCCGGCAAGACTTGCTATGGTGATCAAATATCCCTTACTTGCTTTTAAAGGATCTAAGGAAGCTTTAACGGTATTGAAAACACCTGTTAAATTAATATCTATCGTTTCGTGCCATTGTTCTGGAGTCAAAAGGCTGATATCGGCAAAATGTCCCACACCTGCATTGGCAATCACCACATCCAATTGCTTCCATTTATCCATAATCTGTTGAACCGCTGTTTGTTGGTCGGACAAAGAACGAACGTCACAAACAATACCCAGGGCGGCGTTATCTCTTATAGCGTTCAATTTCTTTTCAGCTGCCTGTACGTCTGCTTCATTTCTGCCGGTGATACAAACAAACATACCAGCTTCAACCATTGCTTCGGCAACACCTAAACCAATGCCCTTATTTCCACCGGTAATAAAGGCAACTTTCCCATTTAATTTTTCCATATTCATCTTTTTATATCCTTATTTTAAAGCAAAACTACTTGCCCATTCAATCCAGGGCGTGGCTAATAAAAATATGGTAAGATTGGCCAGAGTGACAATAGCACCCTGTTGATAAACCTCTTTAGGAGTTATATAACCACTTCCTACAAAAAATACATTACAAGAAGAACCCTGAGGTGCCAAAGCGGCAAAATAATTAGTAGCAAAAGAGAGGCTGAAAGCCATTAAGGCTACCGGCACACCCGCTGCAAAAGCGACCTCGAGAAACACACCATATAATGCAAGCATGTGAGCCGTCTGACTTACGAACAAATAATGAATAAGTACGTAAAGAACGGTCAATAACACGTACACTTGAAAAGTGGATAAGGTTGTAATTTGTCCTGATATTTTTTGTCCAATAATACCCATAAAACCCATGGCGTTTAAGGAACTACTCATCATGTATAGTATGGCAAACCAAATAAATGTCTCCAATGCTTCTCCCCCTTCTTTTCTTAAAATGGTTAGGGGAAATACATTTGAAATGATAAGGACAGCCAACCCTGCCAAACAGACAATAGCCAGATTTAAGCCAAGGGGTGTAGCTAATACCCATCCAAGAACCATAAATATAAAGGTAACGGCTGTTATCCATTCTTTTCTGCCCATTGGACCCATTTCCTTTAACATGGCAGCAGCGGCCACAGGAGCTTCAGGTGTTAATTTAGCTTCTGGTGGAAATGTTTTATAAAGTAACCAAGGCAAAAAAACCAAAGCGACTAAACAGGGTAATGAACTGACTAACAACCAGTTTGAAAAATCCATAACCACATTATATTTTGCGGCCAAACCGGCACCAATAGGATTTGCTGCCATGGCAGTAAACCAAAGTGCCGATGAAATAGTCAAACTGGTTATAGAAACCATCATCAGATAAGCCCCTGTTTTTTTGCGCGTTCCCTTTTCAACATTTGACCCCGTATCCATAGCCAGGGATAAAACGATAGGGTACAAAACGCCCGATCTCGCTGTATTACTTGGTATAGCCGGGCCGATTAACACATCCGTCATCGTTATACAATAGCCCAATTTTAAAGTAGAATGACCAAATTGCCTGATAAAAATGAGTGCAATCCTTTTGCCCAGTCCAGAATGTATGATCGCTTTTGCCACCAAAAAAGAAGAGAGAATTAAAATCATGAAACTTTCCGAAAAGCCTGAAAATGCCTTTTCCGGAGAAAGTATTCCTGAGCTGACCGCAATAACCATAGCTATGATAGAGGCCAAAAAAATAGATAACACTTGGGTAAGCACAGCGAATATGGCGCATAAAAACAGTAGAAAAAGCCGCCATGAGGGTTGCGAAAATTCCCAGGGAGGGGTTAAAAACCATGCCCAGAGTCCAAAAATAAGAATGCCCGCAGAGAGCAAAATTTTGGTAGTGTTCGCTATTTTCATATTTTTCAGCTATTTAAATGATTCTATAGGATAGAAATTTCTAAAAATAGTGCTTTTATAGTAACTTGTATATGCTTTCACCTGTTAGAAATAAAAGAAAATATGCTTATGAAAAATAGAATACTCTTATTTGCTTTCACTTTGTTATGGAATGTATTAGTTGCTCAAACCAATCCAGTAGATTCAACCGTCACTATTAAAATTGAGAAATTCAATGGTACAACCTATTTGGGGAAAATTATTTCTGATGATGGCAGAGAGATATTATTGGAAACATCTAATATTGGTAGAATATATATTCCAAAAAATGAGATAAAAACGATGTCCAGTGAAAAAACCCATGAACTGAATATCCCGGGTAAACCAGCAGAATATTTTGCCTTTAACACCCGATATGCCTTTACCAATAATGCGTTGCCCATAAAGAAAGGTGACCATTATGCATCCATTTCCTGGTATGGCCCCGAAGTACATTTTGCAGTTTCTAAAGGGTTATCGGTAGGTGTTATGTCCACCTGGCTTGCTGTACCCGTGGTTCTTGCCATTAAATATACCCTTCCGTCAAAAAATGAAAAATTACATTTATCCATCGGTTCATTGTTGGGAAGTAGCAGCTACGCCAATAATTTTAAAGGTTTTGGCGGCCTTCATTGGGGAACCGTAAC
>JBMLQR010000131.1:2919-8258 GCA_049241465.1 Saprospiraceae bacterium
GTAACGAGGGAAAATTTATGGACTTCTGCCTTTATATTAATGCCTGGAATGCGTTTTAAAATAAAAGAAACTCAGTCGTTTCAAGTTTCTTTAGCGGGAATAAGTGTATTGGATAAAAATGAATCATCGTCTTTTCCATTTCCACTGCTACATTGGTATTTTAAATTTTAGGAAAAAAAATGCCGGCTCTACCCCCCAGTGGAACCGGCAAAAAAAATCCATTCAGGTTTATTCTTAAAGTTATTCTTTTCTAAAAGTCGGTGGGCATCGGACCAATGCGTCCCCCCAAAGATGATCTTGAGCCCACCTAAAAAAGTAATTCTTACCCCTGTAATTATCAGGAGAATCATAAAAGTCCAAAATGGGACTCATACTAAAATAAAGTGGTATGTAGATATAACTCAAAGACTCACCGCTTGAAAAGCGCAAGTAGTTTCCGAAAATATAATATCTTGTGTAATAGCTCTCAAAAAATAAAAATCAAAACTACATTAAATTTTCATAAAAACAAAAATATAAATAAAAATAAATACTGTCAGGAATGGCCTGTTATTTGACAAAATGGCAGATTAATCAATGTGGCATATTGTTTGACAAGTACAGGTCAACCAAAAAATTTTATTATGCAACGCGGTAATATATCTGTACAGACGGAAAATATTTTTCCTATTATCAAAAAATTTCTCTATTCTGACCAGGAAATTTTTCTACGGGAATTAATTTCAAATGGTGTAGATGCCACTACAAAATTACAAACTTTAAGTAGAAGGGGAGAACTGAATGGTGACACGGGTGAAGTAACCATTGATATTATTCTCGATGAGGAAAAAAACACCTTAACTATCCGCGACCGGGGTATCGGTATGACGGAGGAGGAAGTAATGAAATATTTGAATCAGGTAGCTTTCTCCAGTGCTCAAGAATTTATTGACAAATACAAAGATGATGCAAGCATCATTGGTCACTTCGGATTAGGTTTTTATTCTGCCTTTATGGTGGCAACTAAAGTAGAGGTGGACACTTTATCCTGGAAAGAAGGTTCAACCGCCGTTTTATGGTCCTGCGATGGTAGTCCGGAATATACGCTTTCTGAAGGATCAAGAAAAGAAAGAGGTACCGATATTATCCTTCATATTGGCGATGATAGCAAGGAATATCTAGAGAAAAAGAGAATAGATGATTTGTTGGAAAAATACTGTAAATTCCTACCTATTCCCATTCGTTTTGGTAAAAAGGATGAATCCAAAACAGTAGGAGAAGGGGAAGATGCAAAAACTGAAACCATACAGGTTGATAATTTTATCAACAACACCCAACCTATCTGGAAAAAATTACCAGCAGATTTAAGCGACGAAGATTATCGCAGTTTTTATAGGGAACTTTATCCGATGAGTTACGAAACACCTCTGTTTTGGATTCATTTGAACATAGATTTTCCATTCAACCTTACCGGCGTTTTATATTTCCCTCATTTAGGTAATAATATAGAAATACAGCGTAATAAAATACAGCTCTATTCCAACCAGGTTTATGTAACAGATAATGTAAAGGAAATCGTACCAGAGTTTCTTACCTTACTACACGGGGTCATTGATTCACCTGACATTCCGTTAAACGTTTCAAGAAGCTATTTGCAAGCTGACAGTAATGTGAAAAAAATAACAGGTTACATTACCAGAAAAGTGGCTGATAAACTTTCAGAATTATTCCAAAGCGAAAGAGAAAATTATGAAAGCAAATGGAATGATCTGAGCATATTTGTTAAATATGGTATGATCTCTGACGAGAAGTTTTACGAAAAAGCAACGACTTTTGCTCTTTTCAAAACACTGGAGGGTAAATACAAGACCATTGACGAATATATCGAAAGTGTTAAAACACTTCAAACAGATAAGCATAACAAGGTTATTCTTATTTATTCAAATGACAAGGAAGCACAATATGCTCAAATTCAGTCTGCAAAAAACAATGGTTTCGACGTACTTATAATGGATCAGGTTATTGACGCTCATTTTATGCAGCAACTTGAATATAAACAAGGTACCGTCACTTTTGTACGCGTGGATTCTGACACAACGGATAATTTAGTTCAAAAAGAGGAAAAGAAAGAATCAGTTTTATCAGAAGATCAGGAAAAACAGATTAAAGAATGGTTTACTGCCAATTTAAATGATCCGATGTCAACCCTGGTGACTAAGGCACTTAATCCGGAAGATTTACCTGTTCAGATTACCAGACCTGAGTTCATGAGAAGAATGAAAGAGATGCAGATGATGCAAGGTATGAAAATGGATGGCTTTCCCGATTCTATCAACGTGGTCGTTAACACGAATCATAAAATTATAAACGAGCAGATATTAAATCAATCAGACGAATCGGCCAGAAATGAAACGATGAAGTATCTCATTCAGATTGCAAAACTTCAGGCAGGCATGTTGACAGGTGCCGAGTTGAATGCTTTTGTGAATAAGAGTATCGAGAATATTTAATATTTTCTTACATAAAAAAAGCCGTTGTCTTATGATTAGAACAGCGGCTTTTTATTTTCACTAAGTTATTTGTTAAGGTATTCTGGCGGTTTGAATAATATGTTCCAATTGCAACATTTTATTTCTTTTTGTCTCTCCGGGAGCATATAAGAAACCGTCTATGAGCACAATTTGATTTGTTTTAGGGTTGTGAATCAGGTAACAAATAAATGCCCCGGCCATATAATCATTTTCAATTTCCCAAATACCTCTACCCTCGAAAGCATATTTACCGTTAAAATTTAAGGATTGGCCATATAAAGGTAAATCGACATCGTTTACAATCATGTAAGAATTTGGCGTTCTGGTTGAAACATACTTTTTACCTAAGGTATCTCTCATTGCTTTCAGATTTTCAACAGAAAATTGTTTGGTATCCGTATAGTTGAAAGTAGAAATAAGCAAGTTAAAAGACGCTTTATCCGTTTCTTTTCTCAGCCAAAAGGCCTTACCATCGTTAATGGCGGGCAAAAAATCATTTGGAATCTTCAAACGCACATTCATTTTAGCTTCGATATCAGCTTCCAAAGTAGTATTACGTCCTGACTGATAAGCATTTGCACCCAAAGGAACGGCATCTTGACTTCTAACTTTTTTTACCAACGTCGGCATATTTACCTTCAGATTTTCAACTAAACTTTCCTGAGAATCTGCCATTTGAAACATGATTAGTTGTCCTTTTGCCCAACGGTCATAGCCAACAACTACATTATTTTTCTGAGGATTAGTCAGGAATAAATCTAAATTTTTAGGCCCCAGTTCCTTTTTCATTAAAGAAGCCGTTGGGGAGGATTCATCATTTATATTGGCTAAAATCAAATAAGATTTCAATTCCCTCTTGAGCGGAACATTTCTAAAATCAGTAGGACTAAAATACTTTAAATCTAAAATTGGCTCTGGTTGAGGTAAAATCAGATAAGCTGAAGAGTAATAATATCTTATAGTATCTCCAATTGGACCATCCCAAATTTCTTTATCTGCCACGACGACCAGGCTGGCAATTTCTCCGAAAGCATTGGGTTTCATCTTAAATTGACTGGCCCCATCCTTTGTACATGCGTTGGAAAATAAAGCGATGGTCAACCACACCAATAAAATAGAGACCTTGCTAATTGATTCACCCTTTTTAAAATACATCATTTAATTTTTACCTTTTAAGATGAAAAAAAAGCCAATAAGGGTGTATCCTGCATTGGTTACAATAACTGATCAATAATATTTTCCTCTTTGATACCTTCCGCCTCTGCTTTATAATTCCTAACTATTCTATGACGCAAAACATACTTTGCAATAGATTGAATATCAGATATATCTGGCGAATATTTTCCCATTATCGCTGCATGGCATTTAGCGCCGACGATAAGAAACTGTGAAGCCCGGGGACCAGCGCCCCAAGAAATATAATTATCCACGATAGAAGCGGCCCGTTCTGTTCCCGGTCTTGTTTTTGAAACTAAAGAAACAGCATATTCCAGCACATTATCTGTTACTGGAATTCTCCTGATGAGTTGTTGAAATTGTTGAATCTGATTCGCTGTCACAATATTTTTTAAGTTCACATTCTGAGAACCCGTCGTATTTTTAACTACATCGATTTCCTGTTGAAAAGTTGGATAATCTAATGGAATATTGAACATAAAACGGTCCAACTGGGCCTCAGGTAATGGATAAGTTCCCTCTTGTTCGATAGGATTTTGAGTGGCTAAAACGAAAAATGGCTTAGGTAAAGCATGCGATACCCCACTGACTGTCACCACCTTTTCTTGCATGGCTTCTAATAATGCCGCCTGCGTTTTAGGTGGTGTTCTGTTTATCTCGTCGGCTAAAACGATATTGGCAAATAACGGTCCTTTGTTAAATTGAAAAGTTCTATTCTCCTGTAATATTTCAGAGCCTATAATGTCAGATGGCATAAGGTCAGGCGTGAACTGTATCCTTTTAAAATCTAAATCCAGTACGGAAGCAATAGTACTGACTAATAATGTTTTAGCTAATCCGGGAACGCCCACTAATAAGCTATGACCATTACTAAACAAAGCAATAATAACAGCCTTAACCACTTCATCTTGCCCAACAATGACCTTACCTATTTCCTGCCTTAAATCCTGGTACTTATTTGCAAGGGCATCTACTGCTTCTACATCTGATTTAAAATTTGTTTCTGACATTTTCCTTTTCTTTAAAATTGAGATTTGGGTTCTTTGCCCTTTCGGAGCCGAAATTTAAGCAATTCGACGCGTTTAAAACGAAGGAATTTAATAATTTGTTTACAAAAGCTTGTTCCAATAAATTTTAATCAATATGATTTTAAATTTTCGTCTGAAAAAATGATTATATTTCTGTTATTGATAAGCAATTAAAGGTTCACCCAATGAGAATATTTTTTCTTACTATTCTATTTTTCAGTGCTTTACATTCATTTGCTCAGCGAGTTGATAATTTATATTCCAAAGAGCTCCGTTGGAGAAATGTTGGACCTGCCAATATGATGGGTAGAATTGCCGATATTGATGCCTTGAATACCGATTATCGACAGGTGATTTGTGCCTCGGCATCAGGTGGCGTTTTTCAAAGTAAAAACGGGGGCGTTAGCTGGGAACCGATTTTTGACCGATATGGCACTTCTTCCATAGGCAGCGTGGCCCTTTTTCAAGGTAATCCCTCCATTATCTGGGTGGGCACCGGTGAATCGGCCAATAGAAACAGTTCTGGTTGGGGCGATGGCCTTTATTTGAGTAATGACGGAGGATTAAGTTTTTCAAAACTGGGCCTTTCCAATACCCACCATATTGCTGATATCGCCCTTCATCC
>JBMLQR010000131.1:8358-17948 GCA_049241465.1 Saprospiraceae bacterium
TTTCAAAACTGGGCCTTTCCAATACCCACCATATTGCTGATATCGCCCTTCATCCCACAAATCCAGATATTGCTTATGTCGCTGCAGTAGGACATTTATGGGGCTATTCTGGTGACAGAGGATTGTTTTTTACCGATGATCGGGGAAAATCCTGGAAAAAACTGGAAAAGGGTCTGCCTGTTGATTCACTCACTGGTTGTACCGAGGTAGTTATGGATCCAAGTAATCCTAATATTTTATATGCAGGCTTTTACCATAGATTAAGAAGACCCTACATTTTTAAAAGTGGTGGGGGAAATGGGGGCATATATAAAAGTACGGACGCAGGAAAGTCCTGGAAGAAACTGGTAAATGGCCTTCCAACGGGTGAAACCGGTCAAATTGACCTTTCCATTTGCAAAAGTTTTCCCTCCATTATAGTAGCCTCGGTAGAAGCAGACGAGAATATTCCCGACGGTCAGCCTGGTTCAGGTACGTATAGATCAGATGACGGCGGAAATACCTGGCGATTTTTACTAAAACACAATACACGTCCTTATTATCATGGTCAAATTGAGATAGACCCCATAGACCCACAATCTATTTATCTGGTTTCCAGAGACTTTAGAATTTCCCGCGACGGTGGTAAAACCTTTACCGAAAGAGAGTGGCGAACCGATGGTGGCGATGACCATGCTATGTGGATTGCTCCCTACGATAGTAAAATTATCTATATGGGAACCGATCAGGGATTAAGATTAACCGTGGATGGTGGCGAAAGTGTTTTGTCGTTCAATAATATGGCCATTGGTCAGTATTATGCCATCGGCGTTGACATGAGAGATCCCTACTGGATAGGTGGTGGTTTGCAGGATAATGGCTTATGGATGGGGCCGTCAAATAGCAGGGAGGTACGCGGTATTTTAAATGAACATAATACCTGGGTTGGAGAAGGAGATGGTTTTCATTTTCAAATAGATCCAACGGATTGGAAAACCATCTATATGGTCAATCATGTTGGATTTGCGGCGAAGTTAAATGTGGAAACCAGAAAGTATAATTATATCACGCCTACGCCACAAACTATTTCTAATTATTCAGCCTATTTTGATCCAAATTATAAGGATTATCCCATAAAATATTCTATCGACCCGGGAGAACACTGGTTTTTTTATGAAAATACAGATCGTGTAAAACTTCCTCCCCAATTTAGATTCAACTGGAGCAGTCCTTTAATTCTCTCTTCCCACAATGTGAATACGCTTTATTTCGGAGGCAATCACCTATTTAAATCTACGGATAAGGGAAATTCCTGGAAAATCATCAGCCCGGATCTGACCACCAATGATCCTGAGTTCAGAAATCCCTCCAATAGTGGCTATCTGACCAGAAGCGTGACAGGTGGGGAAAATCATTTTACCATCATTACCCTCGCAGAATCCTCTTTAGATACTCAGGAAATATGGGCAGGAACGGACGACGGAAACTTGCAGGTCACCTTAAACGGGGGTAAATCATGGACCGAGGTTGGGCAATTATTAGTTAAACAATTTCCCTCTATTGGACAAAATGCTTCCTCTCCCAGAGGAAAAAGGCCATGGATAAGCAGAGTAACCCCTTCAGCACATGTTAAAGGCAGATGTTATGTCTCTCTGGACAATCATAGATATGATGACATGAATGCTTATGTATTTATGACTAACGATTATGGAAAAACCTGGAAATCATTACAAAATAATCTGCCGGAATATTCAGTTTATGTGATTCGGGAAGACCCCGAAAACCCCGATTTGCTTTTTGTAGGAACGGAACAAGGGGTGTTATTTTCCTACAATCAGGGACAGGAATGGCATGAGCTTATGGGTAATATGCCCACAGTGGCCGTTTACGACCTTGTTATTCATCCCAGGGATGGCGATCTGATAGCTGGAACTCATGGCAGAAGTATTTGGATTTTAGATGATATCAGTCCTTTGAGACAGCTCAGCAGCCAAATTACAAACAAACCATTTCACCTTTTTCAAAGCAGGCGGGCCACCAGATGGTTGCGGATAAATACAGGACGAAAGCAACCTTATTTCGAATTCCGTGGGCAGAATCCCAGAAGTGGCGCAGCTATCCATTTGTGGGTAAATAAAAGCAACCAAAACGATTCTGTTTCATTGAACCTTGTTTCTGAAAATGACAACCAACTTAAAAGGCAATGGAAAGTACCGGTGCAACCTGGCATCAATAGAATTTACTGGGACATGCAGGTGGATGAACCTGAAATATCCTGGACGCAGGAAATTGAAAACATGAAAATCGCCCTTGAAAAACTGGGTTCCCTTCCCTCTTTATCCACAGCTGCCAAAGATCCATTAACCCAATTCAAAGCATCCCTTAAAGCCCTTTCGCCACAAAACAAGGCTGATTATGAAGCCTTACGACGTCAAATTCATTCCGTTTTTGGTATTTATGGCATTGTTTTGGGTAAAGAGCTGAAACTAAAACGGCAGGCAACAGCGGGTAATTATCAGTTGGAAGTAAAAGCAGGAACATTTTCAGAAACAAAAAAAATAACTATTCGAGAAGATCCCTTGTTAAATAAGTAAACATTAAACCAATGCGATGAGGAATTCGTTATGGTTTTATGCAAGCGTCAAAACAATCAATGATTGATTTCAGAATAACAAACATGGGTTCCCTTCCCTCTTTGGTTAAAAGTTCGTCTTCCTCATCCAGAAGCATGTCTTCGACAAAGGCCAGTAAATCTGTTTGTTTATTGTCCTTGAAGAATACGTCCAGACGATCTCGAAAACGTTTGGCTGTAATGGATTCCAGTAATTCCCAATTTTTTTCCTCGGCGAGGGACAGTTCGTCTGAATCAATTTCGTCCATATCCTCCACATCAATTTGGGTGCGAATAGCTTGCCAAAGAGTTAGAAGGATAAAAAGCAGATATTCCTTTTCGTATTCTGTGAAAAGCTCTGTATTTTCAGTAAACAAAAAAGCAAAAACAGCAGGTTGGATTTCGCTGAGTTCAGTAACCAATGATTCATTGATAGTTTCGTCGTCCTGAATGGCTGACGCCGCGTCATCCAATTGTTGTTCTGTAATAAAAACCATTGATATTGTATTAGAATGAATAAAATATTTCCACCACAAAGTTATCTTTACTTTTCTTTACAAGAAACACAAAAATGAAAGGATCCTTAAGAATTGCAAAAATATTTAATATTCCCGTTGAAGTACATTGGAGTTTCTTATTTTTATTTGTCTATGTTATCTACCTTGCCTTCAAAGAAAGCTGGGGCGTTTGGGGTGCAGTATCGGCAAGTTTATTTGTGCTTATTTTATTTTTGTGCGTTGTTTTACATGAATTTGGTCACGCATTAATGGCCAGAAGGTTTGACGTACAAACGAGAGATATTACTTTATACCCCATTGGCGGAGTAGCTCGTTTGGAGCGTTTGCCCAGAAAACCTGTACAAGAATTTTGGGTAGCCATTGCCGGACCCTTGGTAAATGTAGCTATCGCTTTAGTCCTTTTGCCAGTGTTACTACTTTTAGGAACGGACACTATCTTAGAAGTATTTTACAGTTTATACAACCAATCAGATTCCGATAACTTTTACTTCCCCAGCAACTTACCTGTTTACGCTTATGTGGCCTTAGGCTTAATTGGCCTTAACCTGACCTTAGCCCTATTCAATTTGATACCAGCCTTCCCTATGGACGGAGGAAGAGTATTAAGAGCTATTTTGTCTCATTTTATGGGGCATTTAAAAGCCACAAGAATTGCCTCCATAGTAGGACAGGTCATTGCCATTTATTTTATTTACAATGGTATATTGGGAGACGGGAGTGTTACCCAAATTTTTATTGGTGTGTTTGTATTTCTTGCTGCTGGTTCAGAGGCAAAAGCGGCCAATATGGAGAATTCTTTACAAGAATTAAAAGTGAAGGATTGGATGAAAAAGGATTTTATTCACTTTGAGAGCACCCAGCAATTAAGTGAAATATTACCTTTGGTTCAAGACGCGGGCGACCGGGAAATTCTTGTTTTTGATGTTTGGCAAAATCCTGTTGGCACCATATCAACATTTGAAATCATTGAGTTGTGCCTTAACGGTGGAGGGGAAAAAACAGTAAGTGACGCTATGTTCCCCATTGAAAATGTATTAACAGAAGAACAAACCTTGCAGGACGCGCTCCTTTTATTTCAACAATCGAATGCCAAGACACTGCCTGTCATGCGACAGTATGAACTCATTGGTATATTAGAATTAAATCAAATATATACTATTCATCAGGTTTTGAATAAATCTGGTAAGCAAAAGAGTTCAATTTTCAATGGAATAAAAAAATGGACAAATGGAAAAGATTGATATTTTAATGGACATTATTCGCACGCGAAGAAGTGTATTTCCCCCTTTATATGCCTCGGACAAAGAAGTTCCGAGAAGTATAATTGAGAAAATTCTTGAGGCAGCGAACTGGGCACCGAGTCACAAAAAAACAGAACCCTGGCGATTTTATGTTTTTACAGAAAAAAGCAGGGAAGATTTAGGAAAATTCATGGCAGATTATTATTTGGAAAATACGCCTGAAACGGAGTTTTCTCAGGTTGTTTTCAATAAAATGATACAAAATCCGCTCAAAGCACCCGTTATTATCGCTATTGTCATGCATAGAGATTTATCTGCGAACCTTCCTGAGTGGGAAGACATTGCTGCCACTGCCTGTGCTGTACAAAACATGGCGCTGGCTTGTACTGCCGAAGGTTTAGGTTCATTCTGGAGTACGCCAAGGCCAGCCCTTAATGCTGATACCTTTTTAAAGTTGTCCGAAAATGAACGCTGTCTTGGTTTATTTTATGTTGGTTATGTGGAAAAAGAGGTAGCTTCTGTTGAGAGAGGTGACCCGTCAGAAAAAATTATATGGATGTAAGCGACATTGTAATGAATACTAAACCGTCCTTTTTTTGGACAACAGATAATTTAATATTATTTTCGCACATTAAAAAAAATTCCTTGAGAGTAAAATAGCTCTTTAGCATTATTTTGAACAAGTTTTAAACCACTAATTTATGGGTCAAACAATTATTTATTCCATTCCATTTTTCGGCGTTCTTTCGCTTATATACATGTTTTGGAAATCTGCGTGGGTATCAAGACAAGAAGAAGGTACTCCTAAAATGGCGGCTATTGCCAAAGCTATATCAGAGGGAGCTATGGCTTTCTTGCGCGCTGAGTACAAAGTACTTGCCATTTTTGTAATATGTGTTTCCATTTTATTAGCTTCTGCTGCTGATAGCAACACTTCATCGTGGATGATTGCCCTTTCTTTCATCGTTGGCTCTTTTTGTTCTGCTTTGGCGGGATATTTTGGTATGCGTGTAGCAACAAAAGCGAACGTACGTACAACCAATGCAGCCAGAACTAGCTTAGCCAAAGCGTTGGAAATAGCGTTCACTGGTGGATCCGTAATGGGAATGGGTGTCGTTGGTCTGGGAATTCTTGGATTAGGTGGCTTGTTTGTCATTTATCAAGGAATGGGCTGGGATATCGATAAAGTAATCACGGTTATTACCGGATTTTCTTTTGGTGCTTCTTCGATAGCTCTTTTCGCGCGTGTTGGTGGAGGTATTTATACTAAAGCAGCCGACGTAGGAGCCGATCTTGTTGGAAAAGTAGAAGCTGGTATTCCTGAAGATCATCCTTACAATCCTGCCACTATTGCAGACAATGTTGGAGACAACGTAGGTGATGTAGCGGGTATGGGTGCTGACCTTTTTGAATCGTATGTAGGTGCTATTGTTGGTACTATGGTACTGGGCGCTGTGTTTATAAATCTTCCGGGATTTGAATCTACCAATGCATTTGATGGTTTAAACGCCGTTTTACTTCCTCTGGTTCTTTCTGGAGCAGGTATCGTCGCATCAATTATTGGTTGCTTTTTTGTTAGGGTAAGCGAGGACGGGGACCCACAAAAAGCACTCAACATGGGTGGTATCGTTTCCAGTATCCTGATGTTGGTAGCTACCTACTTAGTGGTAAAGTTTATGCTTCCCGCTGAATGGGTTTTCAATGAAATCACTTATACTAACATGGGCGTATTTTATGCTGTTATCATAGGATTAGTTTCTGGCTTAGCCATTGGATATATTACTGAATATTATACAGGCACTGGAACAAAACCAGTAAAAGGTATTGTTGATCAATCTGTTACTGGTGCTGCAACAAATATTATCGCTGGTTTGGGTGTTGGTATGCGTTCAACTGCATTACCTATTATTGTTTTATCTATTGCTATTATAGGTGCACACTATTTTGCAGGTCTATACGGTATCGCTATTGCTGCCGTTGGTATGTTAGCTAATACGGGTATTCAGTTAGCCGTTGACGCTTATGGTCCTATTTCTGATAATGCCGGAGGTATTGCGGAAATGAGTGGCTTAGATAAAGAAGTACGTCAACGTACAGATAAATTAGACGCCGTTGGTAATACTACTGCTGCTATTGGTAAAGGTTTTGCCATTGGTTCTGCTGCACTTACTGCCTTAGCTCTTTTTGCGGCTTTTATGTCAACAGCTGGAATTACCACTATTGACGTTGCTAACCCAGTTGTTATGGCTGGATTATTTTTAGGTGGAATGCTTCCTTTCTTATTTTCTGCGCTCTCTATGAGTGCTGTGGGTAGAGCCGCAATGGATATGATTCAGGAGGTTCGTCGCCAGTTCAATAATATTCCCGAACTTAAAGCGGCACTTGCCGTTATGAAGAAAAATGAAGGAAAAGAGGAAAATGAGTGGAGTGCTGAAGATAAACACGTGTATGACCAGGCGGAAGGCAAAGCTGAATATAGCAAGTGTGTGGAGATATCTACCAAAGCCTCTATTCGTGAAATGGTTCTTCCCGGTTTAATCGCCATTCTTTCTCCTGTGTTAATTGGATTTGCTGGTGGTGCTGAAATGTTGGGAGGTCTTTTAGCTGGTGTTACCGTTACAGGTGTTCTTATGGCTATTTTCCAGTCAAATGCCGGTGGTGCATGGGATAATGCCAAAAAAATGTTCGAAGAGGGCGTTAATATTCAAGGTACTATGTACTACAAAGGTTCCGATCCTCATAAAGCAGCCGTAGTTGGTGACACCGTTGGTGATCCGTTTAAAGATACTTCCGGACCTTCTTTAAATATTTTATTAAAATTAATGTCTGTGGTAGCTTTGGTTATTGCTCCACTACTTTAAATAATATTCATTTGGTATTATTAAGTTAATCCGATGTAAAAGCCCGCTGTATTTGCTTACAGCGGGCTTTTTTATTATATTTGGACATACTAATACAAATACGATGCGCGATCTAAAATACTTCATTGCTTATTTAGCGCCCTTTTCCGCTTTTTGGGCCATCTATCAGGGAGGAATATGGAGTTTCTCCGCTTTTTACCTTGCATTTATCCTGATACCCATTTTCGATCAGTTATTTCCACTTACATCTTCCAATATAGACGTTCACACCGAAGATAAACGGTCTAACATTGTTTTTTTTGACTTATTGCTCTATGCGAATGTTCCCATTCTATACGGCATCCTGTACTATTATTTTTCCACCCTCCAATCTGAAAATTTAGCGCTGTACGAAAAATTTGGCTTAACCCTAAGCACCGGTATAATAATAGGTACCATCGGTATCAATGTGGGACACGAACTCGGCCACCGAAGTAAAGCCTTCGAACAGTTTTTAGCAAAAATGTTACTGCTTCCCGCTCTTTATCAGCATTTTTTTATTGAACACAATCTTGGGCATCATAAAAATGTAGCCACCGAAAAAGATCCGGCAACGTCAAAATTGAATGAACCGATTTACTTTTTTTGGGTGCGTTCTGTTGTTGGTGGGTACTTGAATGCCTGGAAATTAGACAATGAACAACGACGAAAATTGTCTATTCCATTTTTTTCAATACACAACCAAATGCTCATTTTTTCCCTTTGCTCTATGGCTTATATTTCTTTGATAGCGGCTTGGTTCGGAATGGAAGTCCTTCTTTGGTCCATTGGAGCAAGTATCATTGGCTTTTTACTCCTTGAATCCGTAAATTATATAGAACACTATGGTTTGAAAAGAAAGGTCGTCGGTAATGGAAAATTTGAACCCGTTTTACCCTGCCATTCCTGGAATTCAAATCATGAAATTGGAAGAATCTTCCTCTATGAATTAACAAGACATGCGGATCATCATTATAAATCTACCAGGAAATATCAGGTGTTAAGACATTTTGATGAAAGCCCGCAACTGCCCTTCGGTTATCCGGCATCTATTCTTCTTTCGCTGATTCCCCCATTCTGGTTTAAAATGATGAATCCTCGTGTTAAGCAAATAAACAATTAATATGATAGATTTAAAAATCAATCATTTACAACACATTGGCCTTCCCGTTACAGAAATACATCGGTCTCAATTATTCTATGAGTCTTTAGGCTTCCATTGTGTCATGAAAAACACTTTCATTCATGAAGATGAAGAAGGCCAGGTGATTATGATGAAATACAAAGATATTATTCTGGAATTATATCAAATGCCTGTTCCTGATAAGGATAGAAAGGATGGGATAATAGACCACATCGCATTCGATGTATCCAATATTGATGAAACTTATCTATTATTAAAAGAAGCTGGATTTTCTCCCATTGAAATGGAACCCGTGTATCTTCCATTTTGGGAAAAAGGCTGTAAATATTTCTATATATTGGGTCCAGATGGAGAAAGACTGGAATTTTGCGAAATACTGAAATAAAAATAAATACTAACTTAATATAAATACCCTGACAAATAAAACAACTCCAAAAATAATCAAAGCTATACCAGCAATTTTACTTACTATTTTTAAATGGGAAGGCTTAAGGACTTTCCTTATTTTTTTGGCTAGAAGAATTTTAAATATATCTACAGGAACATAAATACTCATTATTCCCGCAAAATACCAAACGGCTTCTTTATTTCCGAAATTTGCATCAACTAAGGCCGTACTCATCAATCCAAGCCAAAATAAAATGGTAAATGGATTAAAAACATTGATTAGCGCCCCTTTCAAAAAAAAGCCAAAAAGTGATCTTGGACTATGTTGTTTTATAAAAGGTTGAGGAACATCTAAGGATTGATTCCCTTTTTGAATCATAGCAGCCAGTCCAAATACAATTAATATTAAAGTGCCAATCCCTCCAACGGTATAGTAAAAATAAGAAGCATTGGCTATTTCTGAAATGAAGGACATCCCTTTATACATGCCCATAAACAGAAAAATATCACTAATCCAGATACCTGAACCAAAAAATACACCCACTTTAGTACCGTATTCTACCCCAATATGAATGAGAGAGAAAAAGATAGGCCCAATTAAGAATATAAGCAAAAATCCAACCTTTATTCCTTCAATAAAATAATTCATTTTTCTTCCATTTCACCTAGTAAAGTTAAGATATTATAATAGAAACCAATATTACCTGGAAAAGAAACACGAATTTTACTTTAAAACAACCCATAAAATAAGTTTCAATAACATCATCCATGATTACTATTTCCGTCGACTGATATCAGGGCAACGAAGATTTCCAAAAAAGTAAAGAAAAC
>JBMLQR010000132.1:0-3757 GCA_049241465.1 Saprospiraceae bacterium
AACGGAACCGTAACCTTACCGGGATTCATGAGAAATTCACCAACCAGTGTAAATCTTGGTCCCAATTTGCCCAATTTGCTACTTATGTCAGCAGAATGCAAAGCCAGGGCAAATGATGTAACGGGTGCCAAAGCAGATCTGGAAGAATTAAGAAAAAATAGAATGCCTTTAGCTGATGCGACGGTTGCAGTAACTAATCAAGATGATGTAGTTAAATTTATCCTGGCCGAAAGACATAGAGAATTTGCAAGTACGGGGATGAGATGGTTTGACATGCGCAGATTGTATAAAGATGCCAAGTTTAACAATCTTGACAGAACTAAAAAATTTGATGCAGAAACCTTTACGTTGACAGATGAGCGGCTGACTTTAAAAATTCCCCCGCAGATTCTTCAATACAATCCAAATATGGTTGATAACCCTTAACTTTTTAGAACAAAACCTATTTTATCATTTAATAATCAAGAAATGAACAAACTTTTTGGCATTATTTTTTGCGTTTTACCTTTTTTCCTTCACTCCCAATCTCAATTTAAGGTAGAGTTAAACCTTGTTGGCCTTAAAAATAACAAGGTAAGAGTTAGCCATATTGTGAATGGGAAATCAAAAGTCGATACCCTAACGCCAAAAAAAGAGGATTATATATTATGGGAAGGAAAAACAGGTGACCCTCAATTGGTGCGCATGGAGGTCCTGGATACCAGCCTGTATTTAAGAATTGGCAAAGCGATAGCTCTTCCCCCTGCATTAATGTTCATGTTAACAAATAATAATTTTGTTATAAATGGTAATGCAAAGGAAATATGGACCTCCGCGATAGTAACCAATGATGAAGAAAGCTTGATTTATGAAAAATTCAGAGCTGAAGACCTACCTATAACCTTAGGAGTATGGGAAATTCAAAAGGAGCAAAATACTAAAGCCAATGTAAAAGATACAGTGGGATCTGCGGCATTGAAGGATAAGTCAACAGCGTTGAGAAGGAAAAATCAGCAATTAAGAGTACAATATATTGATAAATATCCTGCCGCATTTTCCAGTATTTTAATGCTTCAAGGGCTATTCCTTGTACTACCCGTTGACGTTTTGGATAAAAAGTTCAAGGCATTGGACGAAAAATATAAATCGTCGCAAACAGCTAAAGATCTGGGTATTAAAATACAAAATAATAAAAATACCGCTATAGGTCAGCCTGCCGTTACCTTTGTACAAACCAGCTTCGATGGAGCTACCGTGGACCTTGCTGCCATGAAAGGCAAAGTCGTTTTACTTGATTTTTGGGGAAGCTGGTGTGTTCCTTGCAGACAAAGTCATCCAAAATTAAAAGAGGCTTATGAAAAATATAAATCTTTAGGATTTGAGATTGTCGGCATATCAAATGAAGCGGTAAGCAAAGGAAAAAGCAAGGAGCAACAAGACGCCGCGTGGAGAAAAGCTATTGCAGAAGATGCTATTCAATGGCCCAACGTACTTTATGATGCCGATCTAAACGACATTGTAAAATCGTATGATATCATGGGATACCCAACAAAATATTTAATTGATCAGAAAGGGAATATCGTTTCAAAAATATTAGGAAATTCTCCTAATAATCATGATATTTTAATAAAGAAATTAGATGAATTACTCGTAAAAAAGGAGTAATTTAAAGAATCTTGGAGTAATGAAATTTGCAAAAGGGGATCCCATCTGGGGGTCTCCTTTTTTTATTTACTATGAGTAGAGGTCTGGTTCTTTCCAAATAATATCATTTGACTGATTAATATACACCCAATTTGATTTTTTTTCAGCCCACGCCAAACCATTTCTGAATGGCATCACCTGATCGAATTTAGGTGGAACACACCATTCGCCTGACGAATTAATAAAGCCCCATTGTTTATGTTGTTTTACCTGAGCGAGACCTTCGGAGAAGAGCCCGGCATCTTCGAAGATAAAAGGAATAACTAATTCATCATTTTTATTGATATAACCATATTTGCCATGCAATTGAACGGGCGCAAGGCCTTCACTAAAATCACCTGCTGATTCGTAGCGGGGTAAAACAGCAATTTCACCTTTTATACTTACGAAGCCAAATTTATTATCCACTTTAAAAATGGCCATATCATCGAAAAACTCACCATTTGTAGAACCTGAAAAGTAAGGAAACTGGGGAGGTAAAAGCAGATTGCCTTGTATATCTATCAGTCCCCATAAATTTTCATGAAGGACAACGGCCACATTTTTCTGAAAAGGAAAGCATTTTTCAAATGGGGTATTTAAAATAAACAGACCATTTTTGTCAACGAAACCACTTTTTCCGAACCATTGAACAGGGGCTAATTCCCCTTTAAAATCACCTGCCCAATTAAATCTTGGAGAGATGACTACCTTTCCCTCTTTATTAATATATCCAAATTGATTATTTACAGATACAGCGGCGAGACCGTTACTAAAATCCAGCGCATCGTCGTACCTCACTTCGATAACTTCATCGCCTTTTCCATTGATAAAGCCCCAACGTTTGATGAGTCTGACCCTGGCCAGATCTTCCTCGAAATAGCCTATAAACTTGTATAATTGTTTAAGTAGCAACCTTCCTAATAAATCGATATGTACGTAATGGTCATTAAATTTTACTTTAGCAAAAAGGTTATAAAAATCTTCAGCTTCGACATACTGCGGCTCTATGACCACATTACCGTGTTCATCCATGAAGCCAAAGCGGCCTTTATCCCTAATTTTAAAACGTAGTTCTTCCATGTCGGCCAATATCCGCATTTGAGGATAAAGATATAATTATTTTGCTAATTACTTTCCTAAGAAAAAGTCAGAATTCTATCTATATTAGCCAATTAAAAGAAAAAGCGTCCATGAGGTTACGTGAATCCTTTCCAGCAGCGGGTTCTGATTATTTAGGAGGAGAATCAGATGGGTATGAATATCATACAACTTTTTCAGGTTCTTCGTTAAGAGCGAGTTATGACATGGTAAAATCATTCCTTCAGGAGGAGGGTTATGGGGATATTCCAATACCCAAAGACCTGGAAGAACTTGTTCAATTTAGATTATCCACGAGAAACAAGCAAATTTTACTATTTGACGACAACGGATATTGCCACAATCCATTAAAAATATTATTCCCATTGGACCGACGGAAACGGCGAACCATTCTGTTGTATCTATACAACGAGAATGATCCGCATCATTTATTAAAATTTCACAAGAAATTTAGCAAGAAATAAAATCAAGAAAACCATTCCTTGACTAGTTCGGGGCTTACCCCTTTAAGTTCTAATTTTTTCTTTTTCCTCCAGCCGTTTAACTCGTTAGCTACCTTTCCAATACCCGCTTCCAATACTTTTTCTTTATTTGTATAGCCTAAGGAAAATAAATGAGAAACCCACTCCTCGGGAACATTTGCCTCGGGGAAGGAAAGATTTACAGAAACGGAGGTTTCTATTTTCTCAGGTTTCATCTGAGGGAAGAACAAAACCTCCTGAATGGACGCATTATTTGTCAAAAGCATGGTCAATCTATCGATACCAATACCCAATCCAGAGGTAGGAGGCATACCATATTCGAGGGCACGAAGGAAATCTTCATCTAAAGCCATTGCTTCTTCATCGCCCCTTGCGGCTAGTGTCAATTGATCTTCAAAACGCTCTCGTTGGTCTATAGGATCATTTAACTCAGAGTACGCATTGGCAATTTCCTTTCCATTAACAAAAAGTTCAAAGCGTTCAACGAGCCCCTCTTTACTTCTATGTTTTTT
>JBMLQR010000133.1:0-1370 GCA_049241465.1 Saprospiraceae bacterium
GGGTATGTAAATGTCGATTTCGAAGACGTTAATACGGTCATGCGTGGGAGCGGAGTGGCCATAATGGGAACCGGTCTTGCCGAAGGTAATGACCGTGCACGTATCGCAGTAGATCAGGCACTACATTCTCCACTTCTTGAAGATAATAATATCAATGGGGCAAAGCATATCCTTTTGAATATTACCTCTGGTTTGAAAGAAGTTACTATGGATGAAATTTTTGAAATTACAGATTTTGTTAGAGAGGAGGCTGGTGATGATAGTGAAATTATATGGGGTAATTGTTACGACAATAAATTAGGTAATAAAATAAGTGTCACTGTTATAGCCACCGGTTTCGAGCACCAGGTTACTGATAATCTTGACTTTATGCCTCAGAAAAGTCAAGTTACTATAAATTTAGGTGATGCTGTGATTCCAAAAATGCCAGAGATTAATGCTCCGTCAAGTGGTTTAAGTGGTATTGGATATGAAGGTGGGAATAATACTGGTCGGGTAATTGAATTTGGAGATACCAATCCAAATAAAATGGGGCACAATATTAATAGTCAGACAGATCCTTATTTAAAAGATAATAAGAATGTTGCTTCACCGAATGCTTCACCTTTCAAAAACAGAGAGGAAGAAAACAGACGAAGAGAGACTCTTCGTGCTCAAACGCAAAAGTTAAATAATCCTAAAGTAATTAGTGATTTAGAAAACCAGCCTGCTTATTTACGAAGAAATGTTACGCTCGAAGATGTGCCGTCTTCTGGTGATAATAATTTCTCCAGGTATTCTGTGAATCCTTCTAATAATATGGAAATCAGGGAGGGTAACTCCTTTTTGCACGACGCCGTTGATTAATTATTATTTACGCCTTAGTTATAACTACTTTAATTTCCATAAAGTAGAAATTATCGGGTGCTTTCTCTATGAGAGTACCCTTTTTTTAAGAAAAGATTTTAAAATCATTAACATTTAATTAAATAAATTGCCACAACATATTAATCCTTTATAAAGTTTACATAATAGAAGATCATTAAAATCTTTTTTTAATACCCATCCCATGAATATCAAAAAAATTAAATTAGCCCTGACTGTAGGTCTTATTAACTCAGGTACAGGAAGCACTTTAGGTAAGGTGAGAGAATTAATGCATTCACTAAAAGAGGAAGTAGGCGCTATGCTCTCTTCTCAAGAATTAAAGAAAGCGGTGTTAGGTCCAAACATGGTTCAACATTCTTACGCGCTTCAGTTTGAACGCTGTACCTTGAATGTAGATGTGGTTTGTCACCCTCATACGCAGCAAGAAATGGTTCGTACTTTTTATTTCAATTAGTTTATCTTTCTACCTTTTTAAACGAATTTTTACCCTGGAGGCTGTCTAA
>JBMLQR010000134.1:0-1039 GCA_049241465.1 Saprospiraceae bacterium
TCGAAATTTCCATTCATTTGGATATTAAAAACACCATTTCCCGGATTAGGAAATAGGTAAATAGTTTCATGTATGTCTTCTTCCAGCGGTACGGGTTTGTTTGGTAAGGCAGCGGTGCAATTACCTTGATGAATGCGTATATTTCTGAACAACGCATCTCCAGGTGGATTAAATTTATCCTCGTCGCATATTAGAATAAATCTGGAAAAGGTCCCGGTATAAAATTTTCCAACAGGGATAGATACTTTTTGCCAATTAGAAAGGCTATTAAAAGATCGGTGATTTTGGATACCCCATCGTTGGTAGCCTCCTACTTGAAAACTTAAATTTGCACTAATTTCTTCGTCATTGTCAAAGCCAATTCCTATGATTTCTGGAGCCAGATTACTTCTATACTCAAAATCGACAACGGTATTAGCGGTAACTACATAATTTCCAATGAGTTTTTTCCAGGCATTAGCTTTCAGATGTGCCCCTTTCCCATTTTCTATGATCTCAACAGTGCCTAAATCTTGTGTCCCCGCAAAAGTTAAAACTTTATTTTTTATCAGATCTAAAAATAAACAAGTTGAATCAGGTGTCCCTGAACCTGAACCCGATCCCGATCCACTTCCAGAACCTGAACCCGATCCCGATCCTGATCCACTTCCAGAACCTGAACCTGAACCGCTCCCAGAGCCATTACCACCTGAAACTGTTTTAGGAATGCAAAAATTCAGGTTGGTGTTATTTGTAAACGATCCAGATCTCGAAAGGACTGAATCTTTTACATTTGAAATGATAAATCCTCCATTACCATAACTGCAACATAGTCCATCACCGCCATTATCTGCAATTTGTAGTGTATAACAGCCAGGCATAAGGCAAAGTTGAGCATTTACCTTTTGTCCATTTCTTTTATTTAAATACGGGCCGCCAGAAAGTCTGACTGCTTGAGCACTATCTCTTAATTGCCAGGTAGTTTCAGTACCAAATAGATCAAGCGTTAACTCTAATTTTATTGTCCGGCAAGAGTCTACCGTTCCTGAACCTGTCCCTG
>JBMLQR010000135.1:0-2048 GCA_049241465.1 Saprospiraceae bacterium
AGATAACCGTAATAAACCGCTTCCAGGGCGGCTTTACGAACTTTACCATTTTCTGTTTCTACAAAAACTAAAACCATGATGATACAATTTAAAATGGAATTAAATAACTTTCGCCTCTTCCCTTAACAATCTGGCCAACTCTGCCATATTCTCTGGATCAATATACTGGACAGCCTTTTTAGCAGGAGGAAGTTCATGGGACACAATGCTAATTTTTGGTGAATATTCCTGAGGCGTAACAACGTTTAAAGGCTTACTTTTTGCCGTCATGATTCCCTTCATATTTGGAATGCGCTGTTCAGCCATACCCTTTGCCGCACTGATAACAAAAGGAGTATTCACTTGAATGGTCTCCGTTCCCCCTTCCATATCCCTCTTTACAATAGCCTCATTTTCAGATACTATATCTAAATGGGAAGCAAAAGAAATAAAAGGCAAATTGAGTTGTGCAGCCATTCTGCCACCCACCTCTGCTCCATTATAGTCGATGGTTTCTTTTCCTGTAAAAATAATATCGAAGGCATGTTGTTGAATAAATGAAGCCATTTGAAAAGCCACCTGATCCGCAGAAACCGCTTCAGTATCGATTCTGTAGGCATCGGTAGCGCCAATAGCTAATGCTTTTCGAATAATAGCATCATTTTCCGATGGACCAACATGCAAAACAGAAACGCTTCCACCCCACTTTTCCTGTATTTCGATAGCTTTGACTAAGGCATACCATTCATCATAAGGATTCATAATAAAGGTAATACCCGCCGTTTCCAATTTTGTATTATCACCATTAAAAGCAATCTTTGCTGTAGTATCTGGTGTTTTACTGATGCAGACTAATAATTTCATAGGGAAATTTTCTACTTTTTCTAATGAATTTGATTTGCAAATATACCTAAATTGTTTTTGTTTTGCTTGAAAAAATAGCGAATTTTCGCTAAATAGAAATTATTATGACAACAACTTCACAACGACTAGATCTCCTTCTTGGCATTTTAAAAGAAACGCCCACCGATTCGTTTGTTATTTTTGCCATTGCCAAGGAATATGAAAATATTGGCAACCAAAATGAGGCTATCCAATATTATGAAAAATTATTTCAATTGGATCCAAATTATGTCGGCTTATATTTCCATTGGGGAAAAATACATGAAGAAATAAATGACTCTGATAAAGCCATCGAAATTTATTCTATGGGCATCGAGGTTGCTTCACTGCAAAAAGACGGGCATGCGGAAAGAGAACTTCGTGCCGCTAAATATAATTGTGAACTTCTCCAGTAAGATTTAAGGGCAATTGCGCTTGTCTTTACCCATTTTTAAGTTACTTTTGGAAAAAAAAATATGGATTGGTGTAAAAAGGGCGTAAAAGTATCATTTATTCATTCAAATGATACTGGTGTTATTGTCAATATTTTAGACACCGATTTAGTATTGATAAGACTAGATGCAGATCAATTAGAAATTCCTGCATTTACAGAAGATATACAACCCTTTGAGGCCGATACACCTAAAAAAATTATAGTAAACAAGCCAGTTGCAAAGAAAGATATCTTTCAACAAAATGAACCTAAGCCACTTTCTTATACCATTTTACATAGTCAGGGCATTCAAATTGCTTTTGTCCCCATTCTAGACAAGAAGAACGATCCGACGGACAAATTTCAGCCTTACCTTATCAACGATACTCCTTATGATTATAGTTTCACGCTTAGCCTCCATTTAAAACTTTTTAAAGCATGGATTCACGAAGGTAAACTTGATAGCATGACCTTCTTCAAATTACCCGAATTTGAAAATGATTATTTGAACGAATCACCAGAGTTAAATGCCATCTTTAATAGAATTTCAACCGAAGGTCCAGGTCCAAATATTGAAAAAAAGATGAAATTAAAAGCGAAGACCTTCTTTAATAATAAACAAACGGCCCCTCTTATAAATCAACCCGCTCATTTATTTGTGCTACTGGAGAAATCATCAGGATTTGACGTTTCTCAAAAATCGGAGAAAGATTCTTTAAAAGATTATACTTTAGAAAACGCTAAACCACTCACA
>JBMLQR010000135.1:2148-5174 GCA_049241465.1 Saprospiraceae bacterium
ATCGGAGAAAGATTCTTTAAAAGATTATACTTTAGAAAACGCTAAACCACTCACAACGAAAAAAGATAAAATCTATACACCTCAACACGCTGTAAAGTCAAAATCTGAATTTAGTATAGAATTAGACTTACACATTGAGGTACTATCTTCGGAGGATAATAAAATTTCAAATTCACAGATATTACAACTTCAGATGAAAAAATTTGAAGCATATATTGATGAGGCTGTTCGTCAAGGGGTAGAAAGAGTATTCATTATACATGGCATAGGAAAGGGACATTTACGAAACCTAATTACCTCTAATTTAATTAGGAATCCTAATGTTATCACATTTAAAAACGAATATCACCCGAGATATGGGCATGGAGCTACTGAGGTAATATTTATATAACATCAGTATCATCATCGGCTAAACCGACCATTTTCAATATTCCGTATTCGTTAGACCTGCCTGAACTTCTTGATACTAACTCTGATATAAAGCCGGCCAGGAAAAGCTGTGTTCCTAAAATCATGCATGTGAGACTAAGATAGAAAAATGGATTATCTGTTAATTTCATCAATAAATATCCTTGATATATAAATATCATTTTCCTTATACCTAAATAGGCTGCGGAAACGAACCCAATACCAAAAAGTAGTGTCCCCAGAGATCCAAAAAAATGCATAGGACTTTTTGAAAATTTGCCCATAAAAGTTATGGACATCAGGTCTAAAAAGCCATTTAAAAATCGCTCGAAACCAAACTTAGACACGCCAAATTTTCTTGCTCTATGCTCTACTACTTTTTCACCAATTTTATAAAAGCCTGCCCATTTAGCTAAAAGAGGAATGTATCTATGCATTTCTCCATACACTTCAATCGCCTTAACTACTTCCAAACGATAAGCTTTTAAACCACAATTAAAATCATTTAAATCAATTTTTGAAATTCGTCGGGTAACACTATTAAAAAATTTAGATGGAATGGTTTTTCCTAAGGGATCGTGTCTTTTTTTCTTCCACCCGGAAACAAGATCAAATTTATCGTCAACAATCATTTTATACAAACCTGGAATTTCATCAGGACTATCTTGTAAATCTGCATCCATGGTAATAACAACCTTACCAACTACTTTTTGGAAAGCAGAATGCAATGCAGCTGATTTGCCATAATTCCGTCTAAATCTTATGCCCTTTACAGATGGAAATTGCTGATTAAGATTCTCAACGACCGACCATGAATTATCTGTACTTCCGTCATCTACTAAAATGACTTCATAAGAATAAGCATTTTCCAACATCACCTTATCGATCCAATGTACTAACTCAACCAAAGATTCATCCTCATTATAAAGTGGTACCACCACAGAAATATCTAACAAATAGGTCATATTAATCCTTTTTAAAAATATAGGCAAAAAGCATAGATAACAAAAAACCGGCAGGTAATCCCTGCACGTAACTGAATAAAATAGTTTTCGCTTTCACATGGCTGTAAAGTTCTTCTTTCGATATTTTCCATGCAGACTGCTGTTCTTCATTGGAAAGAACGGAATTTGAGTTTAGACCCTCTTGAATTACGTTATATTGTATATCAATTAGCTGACTATCAATGTAGTTAATCATCAAATAATAAAAAAAATTATAAAAAGCGGAATTGAGGAAAAAAATAAAGAAAAGACCTCTAAGACCGGAAATAAAAGGGAATGAGATGGCATTGCGTCTTTCAAAATGAATAAAAAGGGCAAAAGCCAGAAACAAAATAGAAAAACTCCCCCAAAAGATATTAGGATTAAAAAATTGCTTTTTATCGATCCAATAGAAAATAAAAAAATAAATACAAGTAAAAATACCAGCTGCGAATCCAAGATAGGCTGGTTTAAAAAATTTAGAAGTCAGACTCATATTTATCCAATATCAGGTATATTATTTTTCTTTCTTCCTATTAACCCAGCTAATAGACCAACAACAAGAGCGTAAATAATAGGCCCTGTAATTAAACCTTTTGCAAGATTTGCCAGAGAAAATCCTTCTTTGAGTTTCTCCAGTGCTTGTTCGACTTGTCCCTCATTCATACCCATTTTAAGATACATTTCCTCCATCTGCCTCATCATAACGTCTATGAAACTCGCGTCAACATAAGTCAGATAAACGAGATTGAATAAAGAGGCTAAGAAGCCACATACTGCGCCGACCATGGCTGCTACCTGAAAAGAATCTTTAAAATGAATGAAACCATTTAACTCTTCATTTCTGTAAGATTTTATTGCCTGGACAGCAAGAATCAGTACCAAAATGAATGATCCCATGGTAAAGAACCCTTGTTGTTGAAAAGAAACGGAATCTCCAGCAAACAGATAGCCCATTAAAGTAACGCCAACAGTTAGCAATCCTGCCAATAATCCAAATCTACCTGCGTGAGACCATTTAACGGTAAATGATAATGAATTTTCTTTAGTACTTTCCATTTTTATTAAAATTTAGGTCAAATATATTAAAAATCGCTATAAAGAACCTCATTGTTCAAAACTAGTTTTCCGTTGTTGAACACCCCTACGACCTTACCATTCATGGTTTCGTTCCAAAGGGGTGAATTTTCAGAAAGTGATGTATTATCATCTTTAAGAATAACAGCTTTAGCATTAGGTAAAAAGAAAGTAAGATTAGCTTTAGCACCTTCTTGAATGACAGGAAATTCTACCTTAAATATTCGCCGGGGATTGTAAGCTAAAATATCTACCATGTTAATTAAGGAAAGTTCAGAAAAATGAGTTCTTAGCATTTGAAAAACGAGTTGCAAAGAAATTGAACCGAAGGAAGCATATGGAAATTCCAATTTTTTATGTTCTGATTCCCACGGCAAATGATTGGAACTAATCAACTGAATGGTACCATCTAAAACAGCCGTTTTCAAAGCCATTTTATCATTTTCCGTTCTCAACGGGGGCATCAATTTAAAGTTAACGTCAAAAGATGCCAGATCATCTTCTGAAAAAACCAAATTGAAAATGGGTACGGCAGCAAAAAGCGATTTATTTAACTTT
>JBMLQR010000135.1:5274-32368 GCA_049241465.1 Saprospiraceae bacterium
TGAAAAAACCAAATTGAAAATGGGTACGGCAGCAAAAAGCGATTTATTTAACTTTTCTGATTTTTGCAATCTGTCAATCCCTACTTTTGAGCTCAACCCCCAAAGCAACAGTTTTCCATCGGCATAATCTAGTAAAGAAATATCTCGCTGAATCATTAACTCTTCGGCAACGTCAGGAATACCAGGAAGTCCCAATAAGGCACTTATTCTACCTTCATGTATTTGTCCATCTACGGCCAGATTAAAATCCATAGGAAAATGGATACAAATACCAGCGAAGCCGTTCATATATTTCAATGCCCGATAGAACAATCCAGCATTTGCAACAGGTTTCAGGCCATCTGAAAAGCCAATAGCTCCCGCTTTATGTAAATCCATGAGCTCCGCCATTTCTTTTCCCTCTCCCTTTTCGCTTAATGAGGCAATTGGGAAAATTTCAACGGCTTCCTGCTGGTTTAATTGGGTTAAATAATTAACTGCTGCTTTATTGTCCACCCGTGGATGCGTATCTGGCCAAGGTGCTAAGGCGGTGAATCCACCTGCTGCTGCAGTAGCTCTCAATGAAGATAAAGATTCACGGTGTTCTTCTCCCGGATCTCCATGACTTGCCCCAATATCCATCCAACCAATAGAGGCGTGAAGATCATCTATTGCAATAACCTTCGCGTCAGGTGCTACCAAATCAACACCTATTTTACGTATTATACCTTCACTGATTAATACATCTAATTTACCCGATGTTGAGGGAAAACTTCGGTCAACCAAAGTGACGTTTTTAAATAACCAAGTCATTGTCGAGAGAATTATTGAACTAATTTAGGGTATCGCCTATTATTTACCCATATAAAATCATTATCTGTTTTGGTTAAAACAGAAGGTAAGGGTCTGACTAACATTTCATCGATATAAATATTTGTTTTTTTAAGATCCGGATTATTCGCCATAATCGTTATTTGACTTCCACTGCGATGAAGAACCCAGGGTATTTCAATCAAGGCCCAGCCATTATCGTCAAAAACATGAATATTTGGGTGAGAAGGAAAGACCTCCTCGTATTTCTCCTTATTTATTGTTACCTCTGTGATTGTAAATTGCGAAGTAGTGCGTTTATCCTCATCTATGTACATCCAAATAGAAAATATCCAAGGCCCCTCTTTTGCACTATTAGCAACCTTTCTCTGAAATAAAACATCGCCAGAGTTCAGCAAATATCTGCAGCCACTATTACCTGCATATTTTTGTTGGTTAACATTCCCCTTATTCCAATCTTCGAATAAAAAATCAGCATCATCTTCTGATGAATAGGACTTTGTATTTGATTTCAATGTAGAAGACATCAAAACATTTGCCTCTTTGACTTTATCCAACACTGATTTTTCAAAAGAATTATACGGTAAGGAGTAAAGAGACATTCTGTCCTCATCATGTAAAATAGAGGCATATTTTAGCAGGTGAGCGTAGGGTTTTCCTCTCTCATTGTCCAGATTGATTTTATCTACCATTACAAGAAAAGGACGTTTGTCATTCAAGCTTTTCAAAAGCAAAGGATATTTATATGGTTCACTTACCCATTGTAATTGATTGATTGTTTGTTTACGTGAAGTTCTGGTTAGCATAGCACTATTTGTAGGCAATCCTGTTTTTGCCGACATCAACAAAGCCTTTTGCAAGATAAAACCTTCTGGTTCTCTCCAAAATTGATCCGAACCAAGGTTAAAATATGGAATAGTTAATATAGATTGGAATTTCTCCGGCTGAATACCTGTCAAAAAACTTAGTTTTCTACCCATTTCAAGTTCGGGAATAGCCTCCATACCTACATTCAATCTTCTATGATAATGGATAAGATCTAAGGACATGAGAGCGAAATAAATGCTCCAAACAAAAAAGGCAATTCCCTTTCCTTTAAAAAATCTAAATAAAGAAACCGCCATTATTATATGAATGACGTAATAAAATACCCAGGCAAATCTACCCACAGATCTAAATTGTCTAAAAGGTCCGGTAAAAGACAAGAAATCTTCTAAACCGTTAATAATAAACGGTAAACCAAATGAAATAAGTAACAAAATGAAAGCTGATAACACCACCGATAGTAATCCGGAATCCTTTTCAGAAAATAGTTTGTAAAAATAATTCCTATGATTCGGAAAAAAATGAATAACTATCAGAAGCAGCAGAAAGAATGGAAAAGTAAGGCCGAGATAATGATATCTTTCGATATCAGAAAACGTTTCCCATTTAATGGAAAAGAGATGATTATTCACCCAACGCCAAAATGGATTGTCCTGTGAAAATAATAAACCACCAGGTGTAGCATTAAACTGAAAGAAGCCCCAGGGTTGCGGACTTCGGTCTAAAGGTTGATTTCCGCCATTTACCCACATAAATAATAGGGAAAATGGAATAAGCACGGCACCTAATACATGCAATATAAAAACGGGAAACGGCGGTTTTTTCACTGAAAAAAAATACCAGAAAAAAGAGAAAAGTAATGAAAAGGAGAATACAAAAGCAACATAATAAAAGTGAATACCAGCTGCCAGAAAGGTGAGTATTATGAGGGGAACGAGGGTTTTAAAATAGGGCTTTTTACTATACAAAAGCCAATAGTACAACAAGCCAGGAATAACTGCCAGATGAGCCAAACCCAAGTGGGCTTCCATTCTCAATAATTGGGGCGATAAAAAAGCAATAGTTAAGGATGTCGCAGCAGCTAAATAAAAAGGTAAGCCGAGTAAAAGTCCTATCTTATATATATATAAGACGCCTACCAAAAAACTAAAAAGAAGAAGGAAATGAATAATTTTGGGCAAATGATCTGTTAAATCTATCCCATTATTATATAGCCATTTTAAAGGAAAAGATACAGTTGCCAAACCGTCAGCTGCCACAATGTTTTCCCCATAGGGATAATTCATTCCATCATAATGATTGAACAATTTATCAAATTTAATGTGATAAAGTGGCACCAGATAGCTTTTAATACCATCTCCATAAGGTTCAACTACATAATGAGATGGAAGATTGATCCATTCGCTCCATCGATAACTTATTAAAGATAAGGTAAGGAGACAAAACAAAATGAACCAACTTGATTTTTTAAAACTATTCGGCATTCATGAAATACATTATTTCCACCATCTAAGAATAAAAGTCTCCAAAAGTAAAAAGATTAACGCAGCGATTAAAAAATAACGCCATAAAATTATGCCTTGATTTTGCTCCGAAACATTGGCAGATAAAATGGAGGCTTCTCCGGGAGTAAAAACTTTAAAAAAATCACCCTGTTTTTCTTTAAGCTGGTTAAATGAAAAATAGGAAAGATCAGATTCCAATCTATTAAAATTAAAGGAAAACTCGTGAATAGCATTATCGCTTTCGTCAACAACCTGATATTGCCCGGCTTCCTTTAGTTGACCGTTTAGTGCTAAACTTAAAGACTGCCCTAAAAACCTTTGACCGGGAATAAATTCTCCTTTTAAACCCTTGATTTTATATACTTTATCCGTTGAAATATTATTTAACGGAATACTTATCAGTTCATCTTTTCCGGCAATAAATGAAATAGGCTGATTTCCTCCACCGGCAATGCCCAATTTATAGAGAAGTGGAATAAAGATATCACTTTGATTAACCAAAGAATTAAATTCTTTCGAAAGAGGCGCTGATGACCTGTAAAAAGTACCACCTCCTACATTAAAGGCACTCAAATAACTGGTACCGTCCCGATAGGTGAGTAATTTTTGTTCCCCAAAAACGGATGAATTTTCAAAACTAAAATTCCCCTTAGTGACAGGCAATTTCATCATAACTTTAGATTGTTCATATACATCTTTGAAAGCAAAAGATTCAAGATCTATCTCCCCCACCTGCCGTTCCACTTGACTAAAATTCAATATACGAGGTATTTGAAGTTTGCTAAAAAAGGCATTATAGTCAGCTAATTGAGGATTTGCTTGTGGAAAAAACAACACATTTTTACCTGTTTCAAGGTATGATAGCAAGGTAGATGCTAATCCGGAACTTACCTCAGGAATTTCATCTAATATAATCAAATCATATTTATCCCATTTTTCGTAAGAAATTTGATTTACCGGTTGATAATCCAACTTAAAAGGAGTCATTCCCGAAAAGGCTGCTACAAAAGCTGTATTTGGTTTGTCTTTAGAAATGAGTAAGACCTCAACTGAAGGAATAACCTCGAAGGAAATAAAATATTTATCGTCAAACTGAATAGGATAATCTGTAATGCTAAGGGAAGCTTTTTGCCAACCGACTTTATCGAGGGAAAGGAAAACGGTATCTATTCTGGATTCACCTGAGACCAAACTAAAAGAACCAAGTGGTCTATTTTGGCCGTCAAACTGTAAGGAAAGTCTGATATTTTCGGCTAAAGCCGTTCCTCTGTTTCTAGTCTGAACTATTAAGGGAATTTTCTCTTTCCACAATCTTACGGGAGAATCAAACCAAACTGAATCAATAGATATATTATTTTGCTCTGCAGCTTCGACAGGCACGAGCGCAAGGGAGACTGAACTATCTATGGTTACATTGAAGTTAGTAATACTCTGTTGAAAGTCAGAAATCTGGTAAATAAATGCATTTTGCGCTTTGTCATTTATTAGCGCTTGTTTTTGTTTATCTATAATTAACTGTAGTGGATGAACTGCTGGTGAAATCTGAATTTCTTCTATCAAATCCAGGGCATCTTCCCTGGCCAAAAAACGGTTATTCCACGAACTTGTATTATTGTTAATCAAGTAGAATTTATCTTCCCTTCCAAAACCGAGAATGATATCCCTTGCTCTTTCTTTTGCAATTTCCAGCATAGGTGCGTCTCTGGTAACACCTTGCATGCTAAAACTGTTATCAACAAATATACTTATGTGTTTAATTCCTTTGTTTGACATTTTGCCAGAAGGAATAAAAGGTTGAGAAAACGCAAAAACGAGGGCGGCAAAAGCCAATAATCTCATGGCCAGAATTAAGCGCTTTTTTACTTTTGACCGATTCTGCTTTTCCTCCTTTATAGATTGTAGCAAACGAACGTTACTGAAGTAAACCTTCTTGAATCGTCTGAAATGAAAAAGATGAATGATTACAGGAATGGATAGACCCAATAAACCCCACAAAAAAACAGGAAATAAAAACTGCATGCTTTTGGTATAAAATTAGCACAATAATAAAGTTATATCCAAAGAATTAAAAATTATTCTTTTATTGTGCAAAAATAAAGTAAAGTGGGATACCAAATTAAAGAAATATTTTATACTCTGCAAGGCGAAGGTGCTATGGTTGGCAGACCAGCTGTATTTTGTCGATTTACAGGATGCAATTTATGGAGTGGGCGCGAAGAAGACAGGGCACAAGCGATTTGTACCTTTTGTGATACTGATTTCAGAGGCACTGATGGGTTAAATGGAGGAACCTATCCTGATGCAGAACATTTAGCCATGAAAATTGCTTCCTGCTGGCCCGACCTTTCAAAAGGAATCCCTTATGTGGTATGTACCGGTGGTGAACCCCTTTTACAAATGGATGTCGAATTTACCCAGGCTGTAAAAAAGTATGGATTTGAGATAGCGGTCGAAACGAATGGCACAAAACCCATTGTAGATGGCATAGATTGGGTTTGCGTAAGCCCCAAATCGACGGCGAACTTAGTGGTAACACAGGGTAATGAACTTAAACTTGTTTACCCACAGATGGATGCATCCCCTGAACAATTTGAAAAACTTTCGTTCGACCATTTTTATCTCCAACCCATGGATGGAGAAAATGCGAAAACAACAGAGCAGCAAACATTGGCATATTGTTTAAAAAATCCACAATGGAAAATGAGTATTCAAGTACATAAATGGTTGAATATACCCTAATTTTTAAATGATAGTAATACTATTAAATAATTAGTTTTGATATTTTTTAATTCATTTAGAATAATAATTAAGATTTATAAAGTATTTTGCATTTCATATTTAAAATATTTTATTTATCAACACATTATTCTCTTATGAAAAAACATTTACTTACATTATTGCTTTTTCTTGGAGTGTTTAGCCTGGCACAGGCTCAGCGTTCCATAAGCGGAAAAGTAACAGACGCTAAGGGTGAGGCTCTTATCGGCGCGAGTGTTCTCGTTAAAGGTTCAACAGGAGGCACAGTTTCCAACATAGATGGAACCTATTCTATCAGTGTGCCTACAGGATCTAACGTATTGGTTTTCAGTTATACTGGATTCAATACAATGGAAATAACCTTAGGGACTTCAAACACTGTTGACGTAACCTTGGAGGAAGGAATTTTACTTGAGGAAGCAGTAGTTACTGCTTTGGGAATCAAGCGTTCTGAGAAATCTTTAACTTATGCAGCACAGCAAATTAATAATGAGCAATTGACGATTATTCGCCAAACGAACATTAATAATGCTTTAGCTGGTAAAATTGCCGGTGTACAGGTTCGTAGCCAATCTTCCATGAAGTTAAATTCAGGTGCTTCAATCCGTATTCGTGGTGCCGGATCATTGTCTGACAAAGGACCATTGTATGTTGTTGACGGAACGCCTGTTACGAACTCTTTTGACTTCAACATGGATGATGTGGAAAGTGTTACCGTTTTAAAGGGACCTAACGCAACAGCAATTTACGGTCAACGTGGAGATGCTGGTGTTATCGTGGTAACAACTAAAAAAGGTAACAAAGGTAAAGGTATTGGTGTAGAAGTTAACCAAAGTACTTTCTTTGATAAAGTATATATCCTACCCGAATATCAGAACACCCATGCAGGTGGTGGTGAATCAGAACTCATCAAATTTACGTGGAATGCTGGTATGCCAGCTGATTGGAAGGTATTAGATGGTAAATTTTATCACGATTATGAGGATGATGCCAGCTGGGGTCCAAAAATGACAGGACAGGAGTATATTCCTTGGTATTCATGGTACAAAAGTGATAAGAATCCTTATTATATGCAAACTGCGAAGTTAGAAGGTCAGCCAAACAATATCCGCGATTTTTATAATACTGGTATTACTACACTAAATAACGTAAACTTCAAAACGGGAGGCGATAACTATAATCTTCGTGTATCCTTGACAAATCAAGGTGCAAAAGGTATGTTACCTAACTCAGGCTCAGACAAATATACTGTAGCAACAAACACCAACGTAGATTTAGGAAAATACATTACGGTTGGAGCGAATATCAACTATGTTACCAATAAAATTAGAGGTGAATTTTCTGATGGATATGGAAATAACTCGTCAGGATCTTTCAATTCATGGTTTCACCGTGATTTAGATTTTGGTATAATGAAAGAACTTCAGGGAATGACTTCACCTGAAGGTTACCTTGCTAGCTGGAACCATTACAACGTTCCAAAATATAACACCAGTCCAAGAAATTTCTATGCTGCCAATTACTGGTATAATCCTTATGATTATTTCAATAACAGAAATATTGTAACGAACACCAGAAGATTTTTTGGTGATGTTAACTTAACGGCAAAATTGAGTGATAAATTTAAAATAACTGGATTCATCCGCAGAAATGAGTATCAGACAGATTTCGAAGATAAACTGAATAACATATTACAGTTATCTGGCTTACAAACAGGTTACTTTAATGCGTATTCTACTCAATTAACTTATTTCAGAGAGGATAATTATGAAGCCATTGCTACTTATGCTGATAAATTTGGAGATATTAGTGTTGAAGCAAACGGTGGTGTAAATATGAGAACAGATAAGTCGAAATCAATTTCTGGTTCCACTTCTCAAGGTTTGAACGTACCTGATTTATTTACAGTAGGTAATTCAAAAGTAGCTCAGGTACCTTCAGAAGGCAGATCTTTAAAGAAGGTAAATTCCGTGTATGCCAGAGGTTCTTTTGGTTATAAAAGTTTATTATTTCTTGACTGGTCGGCAAGAAACGACTGGAGTTCAGCTTTACCTGCTGACGCGAATAGCTATTTCTATCCAAGTTTAGGAACAAGTTTTGTATTCAGCGAATTAACTGCTAATGCCCTTCCTTTCTTAAGTTTCGGTAAGATTAGAGCATCCGTTGCTCAGGTAGGATCTGATTTAGGAGCCTATCAGTTAGACTTATTTTACGGATTAAATGCTAATCAATGGACGGCTGGTAACTTTCTTATGTCAACACCAGACGGTTTAATAGATGCGGGAATTAAACCTTCACTATCGTCTGCCTTAGAATTTGGTACTGATTTGAAATTCTTTAATAACAGAGTTGGCTTAAGTGCTACTTATTTCAAAGAAAAGAAAATCAATGAAATTTTAAGTATTCCTATTACATCTGCCAGTGGATTTGCCAGTAAATTGATTAATGCAGGTAGAATTGACCGTTGGGGCGTTGAGCTTGCTGTAGATTTAAATCCTATCAAAACAAGAGATTTAAACTGGGATGTAACTTTAAACTTTGCTAGTATCGATAATGAGGTTAAAGAGTTAACGGCAGGTATTACGGAACAATTAGTAGGTGTAAACAGTGCATTTACAGGATTTGGCGTACGTCAAGTGAATGTAGTTGGCGAGAAATGGGGACAATTACGCGGTGGAGCTATTAAGCGCGATGCTCAGGGAAGAGCTATTTTAGATAAAGACGGGTTATATACAGCGGTACCTAACCAGTATTTAGGAAGTGTTTTGCCTGATGTTACCGGTGGATTTATAAGTCAATTAACCTACAAAAATTTCTCTTTCAGCTTTAACATTGACTATTCCTTTGGTGGAAAATACTATTCATTATCTGACGCATGGGGTAAATTCTCTGGATTATTTGCAGCCACAGGTGCATTAAATGATAAGGGAAATAACGTTCGTGACGATGTAAGTGCAGGTGGTGGTGTTAAAGTAGAGGGAGTAAATGCAGCAGGAGAACCGGTTTCTATGTATGCTGATGGCTTCAATTATTTCCATCAGTTTGTAAATAGAGGTATCGCTGAAGATCATTTATTTGATTTGTCTTTTGTGAAATTAAGAGAGGTAAGCTTTGGTTACAGTATTCCTGTGGCAAATACTTCTTTTGCTAAATTTGTTCAAGGAGCCACTATTTCATTAGTAGCAAGAAACCCTTGGTTGATTTATGCACAAAATCGCGATTTTGACCCAAGCGAACTTGCTGGTACTTTTGGTGAAAATGGACAATTTCCTGGAACGAGAAGTATTGGATTTAACCTTAAACTACAATTCTAATAAAAAGAAATATGAAACGAAATAATAATTCTACATTTTTCCTTTTGATGCTTTTAGCATCTATAGGATTTTTTCCAGCTTGTGATAGTTTTACGGACTTTGGAGATACAAATGTTGACCCAAACAGAACAAACAAGCCGGTAACTGCCGCTTTAATAACCAATGCCATTTCAGGTATGGGCGCTGCCTTTATTACAGAAGGTCTGTACTGCCAGTATTTTGCGCAATCCCAATATACAGATGGATCATTATATTCAAGGGTTGAAGGTGGATTTGGCACTTACTCAGGTGTCCTATATGATCTACAGAATGTAATCATAAACAATACGGACGCTGATTTAAAAACAGCAGCATTAGTACAAGGATCTAATGCTAATCAAATTGCGGTTTCTCGTATTTTGAAAGCCTACTACTTTGCAAGATTAACTGATTATTTTGGTGATTTACCTTATACCCAGGCACTTACTGGTGAAGTAAAACCGGTTTATGATGCACAACAAACTATTTATAATGGGTTGTTCAAGGAACTGGACGAAGCAGTAAAACAGTTTGACGGTGGTGTAGCAGCCAGAGGTGATATCCTTTTCAGCGGTAATATTACACGTTGGAAGAAATTTGCCAATTCTCTAAGATTAATTTTAGCTATTCGTATTTCTAAAGCAGATGCGGCAACGGGCGCAACTCAGGCAAAAGCTGCTTTAGCTGCTGACGGTGGTGTTATTACTACAAATGCTGATAACGCTATGCTCAATTATCCTGGTGGAAACTTTAATAATCCATGGTACGCTGCTTACTTAACTCGTCAAGATCAGGCCATTAGCGAAATAATGGTTAAAATGTTAAATGAAAGAACTGACCCGAGGGTAAATTCTTTTGCCACACCAGACAAAACAGGTAAAATTACTGGCATTCCTTACGGACTTCCAAGAGAACAAGCCATTCAGTTTACCAATGCTAATCCTACCTGGTCATTCGTTTTAGCTCCTTCTTTTAGAGCAGCTGCTACACCTCATGCTATTTTAACATCTGCTGATGTAACGCTTGCTCGTGCGGAAGCTGCATCTATGGGTTGGACCACTGAAAATGCGGAACAACTTTATAAAGACGGTATCAAGTTATCTATGGAATACTGGAAAGTATTTTCTCAGACATCTTATGACGCTTATAATGCAAATGCTTTAGTTGCTTTCAAAGCAGGAGATAATGCAGGAAACTTAGAGAAAATTCGTTTGCAGCGATGGTTTACCTTTTATCCTGATGGATTACAAGGTTGGTCTGAATGGAGAAGAACGGGTGTTCCAGCATTAAAACCTACTCCTTTTGCTATAAATTCATCTAAGCAAATTGTAAGAAGATATATTTATCCTGCAACGGAGGCTACCTTAAATAGTGCAAATTATCAAGCTGCTGTAGGAAAAATTTCTGGTGGTGATACAAACGATGGAAAAGTTTGGTGGGATAAATAATTAAATATCCTTTCAAAAAAGGGTTAGGTAGATTTTACCTAACCCTTTTTTTTATGCCATAGATGCTGCATAGTTTATTAAATTAGCGTAATCTGGTGATCTTTTTAGTAAATCAGCATTTCCAACCATAATAAAATGCTCCCTCGCTCTGGTGATGGCGACATTTAATTTCCTATCCACGCCATCCGTATTCTTAGACACCAATGTATTCAATTGTCTTGGATAATTTAGACAAGGTGAATATATAATTATTGAACGGGCACTGCCCTGATACCTTTCAACGGTATCGATAGTAAACAAAGAAATATCCAGACCAATACTGACTAAATATTCCCTTATACAGGCAATCTGAGCTCTGTATGGGGTAATAATCCCAATATCGAAAGTTGTTAACGCTCTATGCTGTTCTTTAAAATATTGCTGAAAAAATAAAATAATCTGTCCAATTTGAATGGCTTCAAATTGATTACTCTTTCCACTTGGATCTGACAAATCTACCTTTGTTGAAAAGAAACAAACCCTTGAAGATTGAATATACCTTGCCATATCCGAAGTTAAAACATAAGAAAGATTAGGTAAAGGCTGTATTAATTTTTTTTCTTTATCCGCATATTCAGGAAGTACCTTTAGCATATCACTATAAAAATGGAAGCCTGGGAAAGTCATAATTTCCTTATGCATTCTACCTTGAAAACTTAGTTTACCAAGAGCCCAATGCCAGTTCATTTTTTCACCCCTTTTTATCATTCTTTCAAAAACGGAATCCCGTAAATTATGAAAACCAATAGTCAATAAATCCTGATCTTTCACCTCACTTTGATCCTGTGATTGTAAAACAACAGCAGGCAACTGTTTATGATCACCTATTAACAGATAATGGGGAAAATGAACTAAAATACCAGCCATTGCGGGATCCGGTAATTGTGATGCCTCATCAACTATGATCCTATGGAACTTTTTAAGCTTAAGGATATCCATATTTTTCTGGAGAGAAGTCAACGTTGAAATAAAAATTCTGGCATCACCAATTAACTTTAATAATTCCTTCCTCGAATTTATTTTTTCACATTTATTTTTAAGAATATTGGATCTAAACTTAGTTGCTGAGGATTGAGTTTGTCCAATGCGCAAATAACTTTCTTTTATATCTCCTCCTATGGATTCTACAGCCTCACAAATTTCATCTACGGCTCTATTCGTAAATGCAAGCAACATAATATTTTCTTCGGTGGCATAATAGTAATGAGCCACCAAATTTCTAATCATTACACTTGTTTTTCCCGTACCAGGTGGCCCCCAAAGCAGAAAATAGTCTTTAGAATGAATGATAGCATGCAATAATGACCGTTGTTCATCGGTCATTTTACAAAAATTATTCTCCGGAATATCTTTTACTTCCCCTACAGAAACACTTGGTGGAATTAATCCTAAGTATAAATTTTTATTTAATTTATCAGAGGTTAGGAAGAGAAACAACGATTGATCAAAATTATGAAAGGAATCAAAAAAATCAGGTTCAAGATTCCAGTAACTAAATTGCCTAAAAAAAGAATCATCATGTTGGGTAAACATCAGAGAAACGATAATTTCATTTTTTTCAATGGCTAATAAATAAACCTTAAATAGCTGAAAATCGGAAGTAAACTGCTCTTTATCCAGACTAGGATAAAGTATCAGAGTGTCCCCTACCCTAAAATTTGCCCTATTGGCTGTCTTATCTGTCTTTAAAAAGGTGATTTGATTATCCTGATAAGCATGAAGTGCCAAGTGATTTAAGATATCAAAATTTTCTTTTTTATCCTTCACCGATTCCAACCATAAGGAGGCTTGACCTTTTGATCCATTTTGGTAATTACCAGCTCCGGATTTAGCTAATTTTTGTTCCCTTGCAATAAAACTTATAAACGAATAAAAATATTTTTTTTCAATGGATGATGCTTCAGTAAGTGTTAATATAAAAAGATTCAAGTTTGTTTTATAGAATCCTTTTGCCTCTGAAACCTGGTCAAATAAACGCAGAAAAATAGCTTCACCTGCTGACAATAAATCTTCGTGAAACCCAAGATTTATTAAACTTAGCTCTATAAATAATAAATTATTTCTCATGACCATAGCCTTTTGCTGTTGCAGCAAATTGGAAGGAGCGAATCTTAGGCTAAGCGATTCCCCCGCGTAAAGGACAAAACCGGCTACTCTTTTTTTGGCAGACGGCGACCGAATAATTAAATCGTATAACAGGAATTGATAAAAATGAGGTATGTTAATACCATAGTCATTTGTTTGATATGTTTTTCCACTTTTCAACTCTACAATGACTGTTTTATCAGCCCCTTCAAAAAGTAAATCCAAGCGCCCCTGGATTCCATATATTTCTGATAAAAAGGAAGGCTCCAGATAGCAATGTTTAGGTAAAATTTGTTGCGTTGGAAAATCTTTGGTTATCACTTTAAGTAAATTAACAAAAATATTTTTTGAGGAATCTCTTATTTTCATCAAATCTTCATCAGTGATGAGAGCATAGCTCAGTGGATTTTTTTTAAAAACCAAGGGGAATAAATAGTCAAACGTGAGGGAAGGATTAGAAATTAGCTCATCTAAAAAGAAATTAGCAATTTCACCTATAAGCAGGTGATTAGATGTTGACTTGGGGATAAATTTTTTTAACAAATAGGAGTCTGGATTTTCACTCTTTGATTCAAAACAGTTAGCGATGGCCGTAACATCAAAAAGATAATCTGGTTCCAGAACAAAATGAACTGGTAGAAAAAAGCCATTATCATCAATTTTAACGTGTACTAGCATGCATGAGATAGGAAGTTTATCTATTTCATGGAGGTAAATAATAGTATCTGTATAGACCTCATTTAAATTAAGGACATTAAAATGCACTAAAATTTCGTTATCACCCTCCCAATCTGCCTTAAAATAAATGAAATTATTTTCTATATCGATTTTATAGATCAGCCCTTTTAAAAAAGGTATAGCCTTGGAAGTAGGATTATTATTCTGAGGTTTTATCCAATCAACCTTCTCTGCGGAAGAAATACTATGAGGTAATTCAATTTTATAGAAAGTATTAAATAGAAAAACCAATAGATTTTGTCCCAGCTCAATTAATCTACCTAATTCTTTAGCAGATACATCTTCCCTTTTACGAATATGGTGAAAACTGATCCTAAAATGATTTAGAGAATAAGATATTTCCGGAGAAAGGCCAAGTTTTTGTTTTAAAAAAGTTATTTTAGAAAAAAGGGTGTTAAAAAAAATGGTATCTTTTTTAATTATATCATCAATTACTGCAAATAATAAATCGTTTAAAGCATTTAATTTAGACAGACTAACATTTTCTGGAAAAGCGATAATTAGTTCAAATTCTTCTATAAATTTTAGGATAGGCATTTCATTTGAAGGTATAAAAAATTTAATTCTTTTTGTAGGAATGAAAGAAACTATTCCAACGCATTTGTAAAACACCAAATACAGCCTCTTTTATGATTCCACCTGACATTTTTGATGATCCCTGCGTTCTATCGACGAATGTGATAGGTACTTCTTTGATAATAAATCCAGATTGAAAGGAAGCGAATTTCATTTCTATTTGGAAAGCATAGCCCACAAATTTAATTTTACCTAAATCGAGAGAAGATAAAACACTTCTGCTATAACAAACGAAACCAGCAGTAGGATCTTTGACTGGCATTCCTGTTAACAAACGTACATATAGGGATGCACCATAAGATATAAAAATTCTATCAAGAGGCCAATTTTTGACTTTTCCCCCTTTTGTATATCTTGAGCCTACAGCGACTTCAGCGCCATGTAAAAAGCAAGCATTTCTTAAACGCACTAAATCGGCTGGAGGGTGAGAAAAATCGGCATCCATCTCGCAAATAAAAGAATACTGTTTATTTAAGGCCCAATGAAAACCAGCAATATAGGCAGTTCCCAAACCAGATTTTCCTTTTCTTTTTAGAATAAAAACACGTTCAGGAAAAGATAAAATAATTGAATCCACCAAGTCAGCTGTACCATCTGGAGAACCATCGTCCACCACCAACACATTAAAATCATCACCTAAATCTAATACGGCATTTATTATAGCCGTAATATTTTCCTTCTCGTTATAAGTAGGAATAATCACCAAAGTATCTGCCAAAACAAACTATTTAAAAAAACTATAAAAATATGTCAAATATAAATAAAACCAATGAAACAGCAGGATCATACTATATCTTCCTCCTTCCAGTTCCTCTGTTGCAAGGGTTTTAAATCTAAGAAATCTTCCTTCTTCTCCTTACCTGACGGCAAATGAGAAGATGCTTTTACATTCTCATCTCCTAATGGAAAAAACACCATAATCGCTTGAATAAAAACGGATATTCCCCACCCTAAAATAGGATAAATAAACCAATTCACATTAGGCGATGTCACTTTATTAATGACGAAAAACAAAACACACCAAGTAAGATATATTCTGAGGTGTTTATAAAAATCTATTTTGTTAATACTTTTAGCCATGTTAAAAATATTTATGAGTATAAACCAAAAGGGAGTTTAATAATTAACTTAAATATTATAAAAAACAAATAAAACCAATAAATATTTTGTCTTTTTTAATATTTTTGGTAGAACAATTTGAAAAAAGCATTATATTGATTAAGTTTTTGTGTTTATTTGTTTGGGTTAGAGGCCCTTGCTGACTTCAGCAAGGGTTTTTTAATGCTTGGGTATTTTTTCCATGCGTAAAAGTGGTTTAACACTAAGAAGCAGACCAGCCAGGGCAAGAAATGCTCCGGCGAGAAAAGGCGCCCCCGGAAAATATATCGGAGCATTAGCTGAGGTAAAGTAACTGAACAGATTCGTCATTAATAATGGACCAATAATAGAAGTCAGACTAATGAGACTTGTGAGTGAACCTTGCAATGTACCTTGTTCATTTGGACCAACCTGATTAGAAATAATACCTTGAAGTGCCGGACCTGCAAGCCCTCCTAAAGCAAAAGGAATCATTATAGCATACATCATCCAACCTTTAGAAGCTAAAGAAAAAGCTAACAGACCCGCAGCATTAAAAATAAGACCAATAAATACAGATTTCACCTGACCCAACTTAGGAATAGCTATTCTTGTTAAACCTCCCTGAACCAAAGCGATGGTAACACCTACGAATCCAAGAGAATATCCAACCTCTGCGGAGGACCATTTAAATTTTTCGATAGTAAAATAAGTCCATGTACCTTGAGTGGCATAACCAGCCAAATAAATTAACAGTAAAACACTGGCTAATTTTAGCACCAAAGGGTGATCTTTTATATTAAGAAGCGCACCTAAAGGGTTGGCTTTTTTCCATTGAATATTTGACCTGTTTTCAGGCTTCAATGATTCGGGAAGTATAAAATAGCCATAAATTACATTAAGGAGGGTTAAAAAAGCAGCGGCAAAGAAGGGCACTCTTGGACCAAACTGACCTAGTACGCCACCTAAAACAGGTCCAATAATAAATCCTAATCCAAAAGCAGCACCAATCATACCAAAATTTTGGGCTCTTTTTTCGGCTGGACTGATATCAGCAATATAAGCTGTTGCAGTAGTAAAACTTGCCCCCGTAATACCCGCTAAAATTCTGCCAATAAAAAGCCATCCTAAAGTGGGAGCAAAGCCCTGTAATAAATAATCGAGACCAAAACCAGCCAATGCGGCAAGTAAAACGGGTCTTCTACCAAATTTATCACTTAACATACCCATAACAGGAGCGAATAGAAACTGCATTATGGCATAAGAAAACATTAATAGCCCCCCATATTTAGAAGCCGCACTTAATCCTTCTCCTGTTAATTCCATGATTAAAGCGGGAAAAACGGGAATAATTATACCCAGCCCGATGACATCAAGTAGGATGGTAATAAAAATAAAAATGAGAGCACCTGACTTAAATTCGCGTTGCATTGTAATAATTTTGCCGCAAGGTAATTATAGTTCTCTACTTAAAAAAGAAACCCGGAACTAAGACTATGAATAGTTCCGGGTTAAAAAATTTATCAACAAAACATTACTCTTCTAGTCCAAGACCATAGTAATACTTTCTTGGGCTATCAGGATAGCGCCCCTCAATAAGAAGACCACCATCTTTATTTTCTATAGCTTTTTTGAGTTCAGCCACACTTTTGACATCTTGTCTATCAATACGGGTAATAATAAAACCTTCTTCGATATCTGTATATCTTCTAAGAAGTCCGGCACTTAATTGTTCTACCTTAACACCCTCAACTTTTAGTTTATCCCTTTCCGCTTTTGTCAAATCAGAGAATGTTGCTCCTAGTTTTTCCAGAATAGCGGTAGGTTCTTCTTTGGACACAATACTAGTGTTTCCTGATGAATTCCTTAGTGTTACGGTCACTTTTTTATCGGCACCATCTCTAAGTACGGTTACAACCATTTGATCACCTGGACGCTTGCGTCCGACCATTTCCAATAACTTTGAGGAAGTAGATATGCTTACGCCGTCCATTTCTTTGATAATATCGCCTTCCTTTAAACCAGCTTTTGCTGCGGCACCGTCTGAAAGAACGCTATCGATATAGACACCTTCGTTGACTGGCAACTTCATTTCCTGCGCATACCTACCGTCAATACCTCTGATAATAGCACCTAAATATCCCCTTTGTACTGTACCATGTTCCCTTAAATCGGTTACAATTTTAGCTACAATATTACTCGGAACGGCAAATGAATATCCGGCAAATACGCCAGTAGGTGATGCAATTGCAGTATTAATACCTATGAGGTCACCCTGAGTGTTTACTAAAGCACCACCAGAATTACCAGGATTTACCACTGCATCAGTTTGGATAAAAGATTCAATGGGTGCTTTTCCCTCTAAAATATTGATACTTCTACCAATTGCACTAATGATACCAGCGGTAACGGTAGATTCCAGATTAAATGGGTTACCTACTGCAACGACCCATTCACCTACTTTAAGTGCATCGGAATTTGCAAATGACAATGTAGGTAAATTTTCAGCATCAATTTTTATTAATGCAACATCTGTATTAGGATCTAAACCTATAACCTTTGCCATTAATAGTCTCTTATCATGTAGTGTGATTTCGATTTTATCCGCATCGGCTACCACGTGATTGTTAGTTACAATATATCCGTCGGCACTAATAATAACACCAGATCCCGTTCCTTCTTGTTTAGGCTGCTGCCTGGGTTCAGGATTACCAAAAAATCGACGGAACGTTTCAGGAATCTCTTCCATATCAAACATCCCACCAGCATTACTTTTTGTTTTACCAATAGATCGTATGTGAACTACAGCAGGTAAAACCTTTTCAGCAGCCATGGTAAATCCTTCAGAAGGAATTCCAGATAACGTACCCTTTTGATTGGTAAGATAAGCAGGTGTTGAGGGATTTGCATAATTAAAAGGTTCCCCCTTTCTAAAAAGGGCAGAAGCCGTTATTGTTATAGCAGCGCCCAAAATTGAAGCAAGGATTAATTGAACAAATTTATTTTGCATGTTAATTACGATTTTATTATAAGAAATACATTAAACGCTTTTTGGTTGGATAGGAACACAAAAAAAACATATTGTTAACAAATTTTAACATATTTGCATTGTCATTAAAAAACAAATTTTTTGAATACGAAGTCTTATATTTGTGGCTCAATCAAAATTTGTATTTACATAACATAAGAAAAAGATAATTATTATGGCCGAAATTATCCGAATGCCCCGAATGAGTGATACCATGGAAGAAGGTAATATCATTGGATGGTTAAAAAAGGTAGGCGATAAAGTAGAGCCGGGTGAAACGTTAGCGGAGGTTGAAACCGACAAAGCTACCATGGAACTCGATGCATTTGTTGAGGGAACGCTATTATACATTGCTGTTCCTGAGGGTACTGTAGCTATTGATGGCATCATTGCCGTTATAGGACAACCTGGAGAAGATTGGCAGGCAGCTATTAACGGTACAGGCGCTGCAGGAGCTTCAACTGGTTCGGCTACTGCCATTTCTGCTGCTGAACCAATCAAACTAGAAAATATATCTGCCCCAATAGTAAGCGATTCAAATGATGGCCAAAGAATAAAAGCCTCTCCCTTAGCAAAAAGTATGGCAAAGGAATCTGGTATAAATCTTGGTCAAATTCAAGGCTCTGGAGAAGGTGGAAGAATTGTAAGAAAGGATGTGATTGGTGTTAAACCTGGAGAAGCCATTGTACCAACAGCGGCAAAAACCGTGGCAGCACCAACTCAAGTAGTATCTTTACAAACTAACACTCCTGAATCATCTTATGAAGATAAGACGGTCAGTCAAATGCGGAAAACTATCGCCAGAAGATTAAGTGAAAGTAAATTTACTGCGCCTCATTTTTATCTTTCTGTTGAAATTGACATGGAGAGAGCTATGGAGGTAAGGGAACAGTTGAATCAAAATAGCGATGTAAGAATTTCATATAACGACTTAGTTATTCGATCTGTTGCATCGGCTTTAAAAAAGCATGCCGTTATTAATGCATCCTGGTTAGGAGACAGGATACGGTATAACCACGATGTTCATATTGGTGTGGCTGTTGCCGTTGAAGATGGATTGTTAGTTCCTGTGATAAAACATGCTGACAGGAAAACTCTTTCTCAAATAAATGGAGAAGTTAAGATGCTTGCTGGTAAAGCCAAGGATAAAAAACTTCAACCTGACGAAATGCAAGGAAATACCTTTACTATTTCTAATTTGGGGATGTTTGGGATAGAAGAATTTACTGCGATTATTAATCCACCAGATGCTTGTATTTTGGCTGTAGGTGGTATAATTCAAAAACCAGTGGTGAAGAACGGTCAAATCGTTGTAGGTAATACAATGAAAGTAACCTTAAGTTGTGATCATAGAGTCGTTGATGGTGCTTCAGGAGCTCAATTTTTACAAACATTAAAGTCTATCCTCGAAGAACCTTTATTGCTCTTAAAATAAAATCGCAATGAAAAAAACCCTTGTTATTGGAGCTTCTTCTAAACCTGGACGGGTCTCCAGAGAAGCTGTGTTAAAATTGAGGGAAGCAGGACACGAAGTCATTGCCATCGGTGCGCAAGAAGATAAAATTGGAGATATATCCATTCAAAAAGGTCATCCATTAAAAATGGATGACCTACATACTGTTACCCTATATTTAAATCCGAATCGACAAGCTGACTATTATGATTACATAATGGCATTGAAACCCAAAAGAATTATATTCAATCCGGGAACAGAAAACCCAGTGCTGGAACGGTTGGCTCGTGAAAATAATATTGAAACCGAACAGGCTTGTACCCTGGTTCTTCTTTCCTTAGGTGCTTATTGAACTTTAGGCATCTGACAAGCCTCATCGGCTTTTTTACCACAAAGTGTACAATCTCCTAATTGGTCTTTTAACATAGGGTTATTTGATGAACAGGTACCTCTAAAAGGTTCTCCCGTAAACCAATGCCTGAGGTTCAACAAAAGGATAGAGGCAAGCATGAAACTAAAAATGATGCCTAGTATTGTTAAAAATTCCATTTTTACATTTTTTTAAGAACATCGCAAAGATAAGGTTCTTTTTCTTTTAAATACACTACTATGGCCAATGATTTAAATCAAAAAATGGAGGCATTCAGTCGTCTCTTGATAATAATGGATGAATTACGGGAGAAATGTCCCTGGGATAAAAAACAAACCTTTGATAGTTTGCGTATGCTCACGCTGGAAGAAACTTATGAGCTGTCGGACGCTATCCTGAAAAATAATCTTTCTGATATTCAGGAAGAAATTGGCGATGTTTTTTTGCATTTAGTATTTTATAGTAAAATAGCTGAAGAAACCAATGCCTTTGATGTGGCCGACTGTCTGCACAGTATTTGTGAAAAATTGATAAGAAGGCATCCTCATATTTATGGTGATACAAAAGTTAATTCAGCGGAAGAAGTAAAGAAAAATTGGGAACAGATTAAATTGACAGAAGGTAAAAAATCAGTCCTTTCAGGCGTGCCCTCTTCCCTCCCCTCTCTGGTTAAAGCTTTCAGAATACAAGAAAAAACGAGCCAGGTAGGTTTTGACTGGGAGAACAAAGAACAAGTCTGGGAAAAAGTTGTTGAAGAAATGGAAGAGTTTAAAGAGGAATTGGTAAAAAACGAATCGATGGAAAGAAAAGAAGAGGAATTTGGGGATTTACTTTTTTCTTTAGTAAATTATGCTCGTTTCGAAGGCATTAATCCTGAAAATGCGCTGGAAAAAGTAAATATGAAGTTCACAAAAAGATTTGAGTACATTGAAAATAAAGCAGGGGAAAAGCTTAGCAGCCTATCTCTCGACGAAATGAATATTCTATGGGCGGAAGCTAAATTGCAATAAAACTGATATAGAATATAGTAATTATTAATAACTTTGATGCTAATATAATCTGCATTTTATGAAAAAAATTGAACTTCGAATCGTCGCACTTTCGCATAGTGTATCTCAATCAAATAACTATGCAGTTGTATTAGGTGAGATGGTTGGATTAAGGCGAATTCCCATTGTTATTGGGAGTTTTGAGGCACAAGCTATTGCTGTGGCCATGGAAAAAATGACACCTAACAGGCCTCTTACCCACGATTTATTTAAGCAAACCCTGGAGGCATTCAAAGTTGAAATAAAGGAAATTATTATTAATAATTTATTGGACGGTATTTTCTATGCCAGGCTAATTTGTGAAAGGGAAGGTGAAATTATAGAACTTGATTCAAGAACTTCAGATGCTATTGCTCTTGCTGTAAGATTTCAATGCCCTATTTTTACTTACGAATTTATTATGGACACTGCGGGCGTTGAACTTGATGAAAGTACGCAAACCGATATTGAAGAAGAAAGCGATGATGAAATGGAGGAAAAGCCTGGTAAGAACAAACAAAGTTCTTTAAGCACTTATTCCCTTGATTCCCTTCAAAATATGCTTTTACAAGTTTTAGAAGAGGAAAATTACGAAAAAGCAGCAACCATTCGCGACGAAATAGATAAAAGAAAAAGGGCCTTAGACTAAAGGCTTATTTAAGAGTTATTTTATCCAGCGCTTATACTTTTTAGGATTTTTTTAACTTGCTGAATCATTTCATCAGTTACATCCAGGTGAGTAACAAATCTTATTGTTTTAGGTCCAAAAGCAGAAGCTTTAACTCCATTCTTAGCTAGTTTTTCCAGAAATACATTGGCAGTCCACGAATCCTGTAAGTCAAATATTATAATATTAGTTTTTACAGGTTTTACAGACTTAACATAATCCAGTTTTTCTAAACAGTCTGCAATTTCTTTAGCATTAAAATGATCTGTTTTTAAACGATTTACGTGATTATCCAAAGCATAAACACCTGCCGCGGCCAGGAAACCTGCCTGTCGCATTCCTCCGCCCATCACTTTTCTAATTCTTCTTGCCTCATTGATAAACTCCTTATTCCCTATGAGTAAAGATCCTACAGGGGCACCTAATCCTTTTGACAAACAGATAGAAATACTATCAAAAACTTCACCGTAATTTTTTGTTGAATCACCTGTTTCAACTAAGGCATGAAACAATCTGGCACCATCGAGATGCAATTTAAGCCCTTTATTACTACAAATATTTTTTATGGGAATGATCTCATCTAAAGTGTAGTAATTTCCACCCCCTTTATTTGTGGTATTTTCCAAAACTACTAAGGTTGATTTTGGTAACCAATCTGCGGGACTTTTAATAGCCTCTTGTACTTGATCGGCTGTAATTTTACCATAATTCCCTTCTATTAGATTTACACCAATACCCGAGTGAAAAGCATAGCCAGCTACTTCATATTGAAATACATGAGAGGTGGCATCACATATCATTTCATCAAGAGGTCGGGTATGTAATTTTATAGCAATTTGATTGGTCATGGTACCAGAAGGGCAAAACAGGGCAGCATCCATGCCAAACATAGCAGCGGCTTTTTCTTCAAGGAGATTAACCGTAGGATCACTTCTAAAAACATCATCTCCTACCTTAGCGTTCCACATCATTTCCAACATCCCCGGTGTAGGCTTGGTCACTGTATCAGAAATAAGATTAATTTCCATTTTATTCATTTTGTGGTAAAATTAAAATAATTCAAGAAATGAACTTAAATAAATTTTTAAAAAATATAATATCAATATTATTAAGTTTACTAAAGTTTCGCAGCAAATTATCATGCCATTTTATGATGATATTTAAAACTGGCAAAATGAATTTAAACCATTTTTTTCTAGTGTTTATCTTATTTTCTGTCCATTTGAACTGATATGCCTCCCAACTGGCATTAAATTCAAGAAAGTAATAACCTTACTAATTTATTTGACTCAATGAAGTATTTTAGTGGTTTATACTAAAATATTTGAAACGAATCAATATTCACTTACTTCAGGGATATTCTTAAAAAATTTGTTCTATTGTATTTTCAACTAATTCAGGAATTTGCTTTTAAGTAAATTAAAATCAACAAGTTATGTTAAAAATATAACCTTTTTTTATAATTTTATTTTGCTGATTATCAGCTTTTTAGCAACTCCGAAACTTTAGTAAGTTACTACCGTCAGTTTTGACATAAAAACAACCTCATTTTCCCCATCTCTATCGACAATTCATCCAAATGACCCATCATTTGCTTGTCTTTAGTCATCAAATGCATGTGCAAATAAGTATCATGGTGAGTAAAAATACCCTTGTGCTCTTTAGAGAAAAAACCAACTATTTCTGCCTCCTGATTCTCCATTTGGTATTTAACTAGTCCTTTATGTGCATCGTTAGGAGAACTAACCTTTGTACCAACTGGCAGATTCACAACATGTATGGTAGCTTCTTTAACAAAGCCAGCGAGTTTAAACATAAAAGGTTGGGATGACCCACTCATTTTATTATCCAAAAAAGATTCTAACTGCTGGATAGTCTGAAAATCAACATCTAGTAACTCCTCTGACCAATTTGAAATATTTGCATGAGCGAAAAAAGGTGCCTTTATATCAAATGTTTCCATGACTTCCATCCTTGAATCTGAAATAACCACTGATTTGTAAGATTTCCCATCCATGACGATAATTTCACCTCCTAAATATTCAAGTGGCCCCAGCCCGACAACATTTGATTTATTTGCTATGGTATCTAAATAAATATTACCTTTAAGTTGGCCCTTCCACATTACATTTCTCATTTCTCCTGTAATATGTACCTTTCCAGTTAAACATTGCCCTTCTCCTAAAGCGTTTAAACAAATGATTATCAATGTAATGAGTAAAAATTTAACTTTCATTTTCAACTTAACATAAAAATTAAATAAATTTTTAATCAATATTTTTTAAAAGATCCAACCTTATTTCGCCTTTAAACACCTGTACGGCGGGACCAGTTAACCAAACATCTGAGAAAGAGGGTATTTCATTATCATGATTGGGTCTGAAACTAACATGAAGTAACCCACCCTTAGCTTTAATACTTACTTCAAACAAATCAACTTGCCAACCTTTACTTACATAATAAGCCATGGCAGCAGCGGTAACACCTGTACCACACGCCAAAGTTTCCGCCTCCACGCCTCGTTCAAAGGTGGCAATTTCCAAACCAGTAAGTGCATCGACCAAAAAATTTACATTGGTTCCTCCCTTTCCAAACATCGGATCTAACCGTATTTTTTTACCCTTATTATGCACATCAAAGCCGTTTAAGTCCTCAACAAATTCAACCCAGTGAGGACTCCCTGTATGAATAAAATAGGCATTTGACATAACCTCTACCTTATCCACATTTTTCAAAGAGATAGCATATTCATTATTGTCTAACACTTTAAACTGATGAAGTCCATCGGTGGCACTAAAAGAACCATCTGAAGGAACAATTCCTAAATCATTTGCAAAAGCAACAATACACCTGCCACCATTACCGCACATAGAACCTTCATTCCCATCGGCATTAAAATAGCGCATTTTAAAATCAGCAACATCATCATTTTCCAATAATATAAGGCCATCGGCACCAATGCCAAAATGTCTGTGACACAAACGGGCCATTTGGTCGGCATCTAAGGCTGGCAGCGTTTTTGAATCTCTATGATCGAAAAAGATAAAATCATTGCCTGCCCCATGATATTTGTAAAAAGGAATAGTATTATTCATAATTTAATGTGTCTGTTTTTTCAGGTAAAATCATAGGATTAACCTCCATTTTTTGCTCTTCAAAACCTACGGGGACGCCTCTTTTGTAATGTAGCCAAACCAACCAAAGGCTTAAAAATAGAATAAGGCCCAAACCAAAAAGGGAGAATTTCCAACCCCAAATATTACCCTCCGGGACAACAAATTGTCGCAAAAATTCATCCTTTTCCTTTTGAATATCTTCTTTACTTTTTTGCATTCATTTACTTTTATGTGGTAAATATAGTGAAATAGTACATTTCAAAGGATATTCGTTTTATAAGGTACGATACATTTCGATAAAATGAAGAGGGACTTTAGGTTTGCCAAATTCTAGGGGTACCTCGAACGGCATTATCTTATCTGTTGTAATAAATCCTAATTTTTCATACCACAAAATAAGTTCTTGCCGAAGATGGACAACCTGAATCTGGATTTTTTCCAAACCAAGAGATTGACCATATTGGATAGCATTTGACACTAAAAGCTTTCCAATACCATTTCCCTGGAGCGTAGGCTCAACGGAGAGCATTCCCATATACAAATTTTCATTTTTAACTTCCAGATACACTGAGCCAGTGATAACCCCATTATCATTTTTTGCAATAAGAAATACTGATTTTTCATTAGAAAACAACAAAAACAGGTCATTTTCATCTGTTCTTTTATCCCCTTCTATAAAATCGGACTCAAATGTCCATCCTTTTTTTGCTTCCTCGCCACGATAGGCATTATTGGCAAGTATGCAAATATTGGGTAAATCGGATAAAATTGCCCTGGAAACTTTCATAATTTATTTATTTTACCTAAATTCCCAAAATTAATAAAAATTTGATACCATGTTCAAACTGATTTCCATCCTTTTGTTTTCCAGTTTATGTTTACTCAATGGACAAACATTTTCCAAAAATGAAATAAATGAATGGACTACAAGGGCACAAAATGTCACTATAATAAGAGATAATTATGGTGTTCCCCATATTTATGGAAAAACAGATGCGGATGTTGTTTTTGGTTTAATGTACACCCAGTGTGAGGATGATTTTAATCGTGTGGAGGAAAATTATTTAGATGCACTTGGCAGATTATCAGAATCCTTAGGTGAAAATTATTTTTATCAGGACGCAAGAGCAAGAATGTATGCAGATACTCTGCTGGCGAAAAATAATTATTTACGTTCCCCTACCTGGTTAAAAGCTTTATTGGACGGGTTTGCCTCGGGGATTAATTATTATCTGCATAAAAATCCAAATACTAAACCCAGAATCATTCAGAGATTTGAGCCATGGATGCCTTTATTATTTACTGAGGGCAGTATTGGCGGAAACATTACAATTATTCCAATCCAGGGTATCAAAGATTTTTATGAGGGAAATGGCATGGGATACCATGTACCAGAAATACCTGAATGGGAACAGGAGCCAGCAGGTTCAAATGGATTTGCTATTGCGCCAGAACTAACAAAAAATGGGTATCCTCTACTCCTTATAAATCCACATACCTCTTTTTATTTCAGGACAGAGGTACATTTGGTAAGTGAGGCAGGCTTAAACACTTACGGTGCAGTTACCTGGGGACAGTTTTTTGTTTATCAGGGATTTAATGAAAAATGTGGATGGATGCATACCTCCAGTGCCGCTGATGTGGCAGATGAATATTTAGAAACGATTGAAAAAAGAGGCAAAGATTATTATTACCTCTATGAGAATAAATGGCTACCAGTCAAAACCCGAAAGGAAATCATCTATTTTCAAACTAAGAATGGTAAAATATCCAGAGAAATCACCTTGTATTTTACGCATCACGGTCCAATTATCGCACGAAAAGATGGTAAATGGGTATCCATTCGAATGATGACAGAACAGATTGACGCATTAGCTCAATCTTTTTTAAGAACTAAGACAGAAGACGTTAAATCTTTTGAAAAAGTAATGAAATTAAATACAAATTCATCTAACAACACCGTTTTTGCAGATTATTCAGGGAACATTGCCTATTGGCATGGAAATTTTATGCCAAAGAGAAGCCTGGATTATAACTGGAATGGCCTTTTAGATGGTACAACTTCAAATACAGAATGGAAAGGATATCATAAGGTTAAAGAACTGGTTCGAATAATTAATCCTGCCAATGGCTGGATTCAGAATTGTAATTCAGATCCTTTCACTGCCTCTGGAAAATATAGTCCCGAAAGGAAAAAATACCCTGATTATATGGCACCGGATGAAGAAAATTTCCGAGGC
>JBMLQR010000136.1:0-2855 GCA_049241465.1 Saprospiraceae bacterium
AATAGGCCTGTCAATTGGCTGTTAATGATAGATTCCAAAACCGAAACCTTAAGGTTTACCGGAATATTCAATTTTGAAACAGGTAATGGAATCAGTGCGGTATTATATTGAGGAGTAGGCGACACTAATTCTTTTTGCCCCGAGCAACCCATTATTATAAGTACCGTTAATAGAAAAGTAAAAAATAGATTTAGGCGAGTCATTTTATTGATTTTTGTTGCAATTGTAGTAATTTGTTCTTTCATTGTGGTAAAAGTACCTTTAAAATTTTTGCAATTTCTACTTAAAAAAATGATTATGTTACCTAAAATGCGACAAGTAAAATGGTTAAGTTTTCTTCTTTTACTAGTATTATCTAGTTTTGGATTAAACGCACAAAAGAAAAAGCCAGTTTCCTCCACCATTATTCAAAAAGAAATACCCTCGGTTAACTTTCCTGAAAGTTCTTTTAATGCGCTGAGCTGGCGCTCCATAGGTCCTTTTAGAGGAGGTAGATCAGCTGCTGTTTCCGGTGTGGTCGGAAAACCAAATCTTTATTATTTTGGCTCGACAGGTGGTGGTGTTTGGAAAACACAAGACGCTGGTCAGACCTGGGAAAATATTTCAGATAAATATTTTGGAGGATCCGTTGGATCTATTGCCGTATCTGAAAGTGACCCTAATGTCATTTATGTTGGTGGTGGTGAGGTTACAGTACGTGGTAACGTTTCTTATGGTTATGGTATGTGGAAAAGTGCCGATGCCGGAAAAACCTGGCAAATGGCCGGACTGCCTGAGTCAAAACACATACCAAGAATTAGAATCCATCCTAAAAATCCAGACTTAGTATATGCTGCCGTTTTAGGTGATTTGTTCAAATCCAGCTCAGAAAGAGGCGTTTATCGTTCAAAAGACGGAGGCAAAAATTGGGAGAAAATTCTTTTTGCCAATGCCGATGCTGGCGCGGTAGATCTGGTTATCGATCCGGGAAATGCAAGAATTTTATATGCTGCCACCTGGAGAGTTAGAAGAACGCCTTATGACTTGTCCAGCGGTGGCGAAGGCTCAGATTTATGGAAAAGTACAGATGGTGGTGACAACTGGACAAAAATTTCAGCTAACAAAGGCCTGCCTAAAGGTCCTTTGGGTATTATGGGAATTACCGTTTCTCCAGTTAATTCTGAAAAGTTATTTGCTATCATTGAAGCCAATGACGGAGGCGTTTATCGCTCTGATAATGGCGGAGATTCATGGGTTAGAACCAATGAAGAGAGGAATTTAAGACAACGCGCCTGGTATTATACCAGAATTTATGCCGATACTAAAAATGAAGATGTTGTTTATGTGCTCAATGTGAACTATCATCGATCAGGAGATGGAGGAAAAACGTTCAATACGAGCAATGCACAACATGGCGATCATCACGATTTATGGATTTCCCCCGATGATTCAAATAAAATGATTATTGGCGATGATGGTGGAGGTCAGGTATCTTTAGATGGAGGAACAAACTGGACTACCTATCATAATCAACCTACTGCCCAATTTTATCGCGTTATCACAGACAATCATTTCCCTTACAGAATTTATGGTGCACAACAAGATAACTCTACCCTGAGAATTTACCATCGCACAGAAGGATCAGAAATTGGAGAAAGGGATTGGGAAGAGACCGCAGGAGGTGAATCAGCTCATCTTGCTGTTGATCCCAACGATAATGAAATCGTTTATGGAAGTAGTTATGGTGGCCTTTTAGAAAGAGTTAACCATAGAACAAAGCAAAATCAAACCATCAATGTTTGGCCAGATAATCCTATGGGTTATGGTGCGGAAGGATCAAAATACAGATTCCAATGGAATTTTCCTGTATTCACATCTCCAAATAATCCTAAAAAACTCTACGCAGCGTCACAACATTTACACGCATCAGAAGATGGCGGTCGTTCCTGGACTACCATTAGTCCAGACTTAACAAGAAATGATGTGTCCAAAATGAAAAGTTCTGGAGGCCCAATTACTCAGGACAATACAAGTGTCGAATATTATTGTACTGTTTTTGCTGCCTTGGAATCTTCTTCACAACCTGGTCTTCTTTGGGCAGGTTCCGATGACGGCCTCATTCATGTTAGTAAAGATAATGGCGCAAATTGGGAAAATGTAACACCGGCAGGTATGCCTGAATGGATGATGATTAATTCCATTGAACAAGACCCATTCCACAAAGGTGGTTTATATGTTGCAGGTACACGCTATAAATCAGGTGATTATACTCCTTATTTATACCATACTACTAATTATGGCAAATCGTGGGACCTAATTACGGCGGGCATTGATAAAAATCATTTTACCCGGGTAATACGTGCTGACCCTAAAAAGGAAGGCTTACTATATGCAGGAACTGAATCGGGAATGTATATTTCTTTTGACAATGGTACCTCCTGGAAACCATTCCAGCTGAATTTACCCATTGTTCCAATCACAGATTTAGCTATAAAAAATGATAATTTAATTGCGGCTACGCAAGGAAGAGCTTTCTGGATTATTGACGATTTAACGCCTCTACATCAGCTCAATAAGGATATTTCTACCGCTGAAATGCATTTGTTCAAACCTATGCCAAGCTATAGAATGGAAGGAGGTCCTGGTTGGCGCGGAGCGAATACGAAAACAGCTGGCGCAAATCATCCAGGGGGTGTTATGGTTCATTTCAATCTGAAGGAAGTTCCGGCTGATTCTATCGTTGTAAAACTTTCATTTCATGAAGCCAATGGCAAATTAATTAAAGAATTTGCTACCAATGCAAAGGAAAGAATGGATAAGCTTACAGATTTAAAAGCAGGTGGAAATCGCTTTGTCTGGAATATGCAATACCCTGG
>JBMLQR010000136.1:2955-8011 GCA_049241465.1 Saprospiraceae bacterium
ATAAGAGAAACCAGAAAGCAAATTAATCATCTTAAATCTATCTGGAAAGATGATCCTGAGATGAAATCGCTCATTCAAAAAGCGAACGACATCGATAAAGAAATTACCAGAATTGAAAATGAACTTTATCAGACAAAGAACAAAAGTGGTCAGGATCCATTAAATTATCCTATCAAACTGACAAACAAACTTGCTCACGTAGGAAGCATTACCAATCGTGGTGATTTTCCTCCAACCCAGCAAGCCGTGCAGGTAAAAACAGAGTTAAGCAAACAGATTAACGCTGAATTGCAAAAATGGGAAACCATAAAATCTGCTGATATGGAAGCCTTTAATTCGTTGGTAAAAGAAAAAGGCATTGATGTTTTAAAACTTAAAAAGGAGAACAAAACGTCTTGATTCTTGTTAGTTATGGGAAATAGGAATTTTCCTATTTCCCATACTACTTAACCAAAACATCATGTTCGGATTATTCAAAAAAGACCCTTTAGTTAATTTGCAAAAAACTTACAATCAATTACTTGAGGAAGCAATGCAATTACAGAGAAAAGGGGATATTAAAGGTTATGCTGCAAAGATGGCAGAATCAGAGATAGTTATGAATGAAATTGAAAAGATAAAAAGGGGATAAGGTTAACGAATAAACTTTAATCTTTCTCCTTTCACATCTTCCTTTATTTGGCCGTCGTGCCAAACTAAGTTTCCATTAACCATGGTGGTCAAAACAGCTCCTTTCATGGTTTTTCCTAGTAATGGGCTCCATTTGCAGTGGTAAGCAATATTTTCAGCAGTTATCTGATATGGAACATTTATATCTACGATAGCTACATCAGCTGCAAATCCCTCTTCTATATATCCTCTGTTTTTTATGCCAAAACACTCCGCTGGAGAATGGCTCATTTTCTCAACGATTTTCTCCAAAGTAATCAAACCTTTGTGATAAAAATCAAGCATTATCTGAAGACTGTGTTGTACCAAGGGAACACCAGAAGGAGCTGAAAAATAATTCTGCTGCTTTTCAGCAAAAGTATGGGGCGCATGATCTGTAGCGATAATATCCAGTTTATCAGATAATAGACCTTGCAATAAGGCCGTTTGGTGGTCCACTGATTTAATGGCAGGATTACATTTGATCAAACTTCCTAATGATTCATAATCATTACTATTAAAATACAGATGGTGCACACAAACTTCAGAAGTTATTCTTTTTTCCTTCAATGGAATAGTATTATTAAAAAGTTTTAATTCGTCCGCTGTTGAAATGTGTAAAATGTGTAATCTGGTTCCGTAAGATTTAGCCAGGGATATGGCCATTTCCGACGATAACAAACAAGCTTGAACGGAACGGATCTCAGGGTGATAAGCCATAGGAATTTCTTCCCCGTAAGAGGCCAGATAAGCCGCTTCATTTCGTTTAATGGTTTGCTCGTCTTCGCAATGAGTTGATATTAAGATAGGTATTTCTGAAAACAAAGTATGTAACGCGGTAGGATGATCAACCAACATATTCCCTGTACTTGATCCCATGAAAATTTTAACGCCACATACTTCGTCAGAAATCGCTCTTAAAACCTCCTCTACATTGTCATTGGTGGCTCCCATAAAAAAAGAGTAATTAGCCACAGAATTAGCAGCGCCAATGGCATATTTCTGTTCGAGTAACTCTTTAGTAATGGCGGGTGGTTTCGTATTTGGCATTTCCATAAACGAGGTTACACCGCCCATAACCGCCGCTCTTGCCTCTGAATAAATATTTGCTTTGTGGGTTAAACCGGGTTCCCTAAAATGTACCTGGGTATCGATAATCCCAGGAATTAAGTGTTTTCCCGTTCCAGCTATTTCTATATCAGCAGAATGACCAATGGATGTTGCTATTTTGTCAATTATCCCATCCTTAATGAAAACATCTGCTATTCTAATTGTTCCCCTATTCACCACTTGAACATCACGAACGATAACTGAAGGTTGACTCATTTGTTTTTTATTTCCAAAGATAGGTCAAAAAGCAAAATGAGAACAGGGCAGATAAGCACTAAATTTCATAAATTTGTTAAATTTTAACTATTAAACATGCAACACAAAAACCTGTTAGACCATAAAATTGGCATTTTAGGTGGAGGACAATTAGGGAAAATGTTAGCGATTGAAGCTGCCAACTGGCATTTACCCATATATATCATGGATCAGGACCAGCAATTCCCTGCAGTTCCTTATGTACCTTTTTTCCAAGCAGGTGATTTTAAAAATTTTGATGATGTTGTTCAATTTGGAAAAAAGGTAGATATTTTAACTATAGAAATAGAACAAATTAATGTTGATGCCCTTTTTTACTTAGAGAATGAAGGTGTTAAGGTTTATCCCAAACCATCTACTGTTAAGGTTATACAAGATAAAGGATTACAAAAAATGTTTTATCAGGAACGAAATATTCCGACCGCCGGATTTCGGCTATTCGTTGACGGAAAGGAAATTATAGAGGCTTTAAAAAACAAGCAAATATCCTTCCCATTTGTCCAAAAATCAAGAAAAGATGGATACGATGGTAAAGGTGTTGTGGTAGTTTCTAATGAAAATGATGTAACTAACCTTTTGGATTGCCCTAGTATTATAGAAGAAAGAATAAACATAAAGACCGAAATCAGCATCCTCGTAGCAAGATCAGCCTCTGGTGAACTTATACATTATGAACCTGTTGAACAACACTTTAATCAGGAAGCTAATTTAGTATCCTATTTAATTTGTCCCGCAGAACTTGATAAAGATACTTTATCTAAAATGAATAAAATTGCTTCCTTAATAGCTATCGATTTAGACTTAGTGGGCTTGTTGGCTATTGAATTCTTTTTAGATGAAAACGATGATGTATTTGTTAATGAGGTGGCACCGCGACCGCATAATAGCGGACATCATACCCAGAATAGTTGTGAAACCTCCCAATTTGAACAGCATTTAAGAGCCATATTAGATTTGCCCCTTGGTTCAACAAGACAACACAGCATTGGAGCAATGGTAAATATTGTCGGAGAACCTGGATATGCTGGTAAAACGAAATATGTTGGTATTGAGGAATGTATGAAAATAGAAGGTGCGCATTTACATTTATACGGAAAATCAGAAACAAGACCATTCAGGAAAATGGGGCATATAAATATTGCTGACAAGGACAGAAAAAAGGTATTAGCGAACATTGAAAAAATAAAAAGCACCTTAAGAGTAATCTCCTAAGGTGCTTTAAGGTTAAAAAAACAACCCCGTTTTTATCTGGATTCTCCTAAAATGATATTTCAAGATACTTTCCGTTTGAAAAATTTGCCAACCTCTTCCGGGGGTATTATCCTTATAACTTAGGTTTTGGTACAAGTAGCCTATTTCTAACATAAGACTCATATTGTTTTGTATTTTTCTATGAATACTTGCACCAGAATACAAACGAAGCCCCAAACCATTACTACCCCACCCTGTTTGAATTCTGCTCCCTCCTATACCAATACCTGCATCTGCGACACCGGAGAAACGCCAGTTTTTAGTCTCATCTCTTAAAAAATACCTAAGTTCAGACAGTAAACTAATACCATATAAACCGTCCAGCGGTTTAAATTGGGTGTAGGCAATACCACCCCCAAGGGACCATTTGGGAGAGAGAAACTTTCCCATTTTATACTCGAAGCCGGTACTTAACAGAGCGCCTCCGTTCAAATAGTACCCATAACCCAACGAAAACTGACCTAACATAAAACCTTTATTCTCTAAGGATGGAGAAGGACCAAGGTCCTGACTCTTTAAAGAATAAGTCAAAACAGTTAAAAAAAAGACTTTTAAAAGAAATCCTCTTTTAATCATTGGTTTTAGATTTTATATTACTTAGAAGTTCCCATTTAGCAGGATTTTTGTAGCTAAATTGCCAAATACCTTCTTCGCCAGTAATAATAGCTATTTTATCTTCTTCCAGTACAATGATATCCACTGCGGAGAACGATTTATCCTGATAAATTAAATTTTTATCGAGCGCATTTAAATCTTTGGTATCGTATAATTTGATTCCTCTATCGTCTTCACAAATAAATAGAAGCCCCTGATTTATGGACAAACCAATTGGATGATACAAAGGATAACTTTTTATGAGCTTAGGATTTCTTACATCAGTAATATTAATAACATCTAATTGGTTAAGAAAACCTTCACACTCTGTGCCTCCCCTTAGGGTAACAAATGCTGTTTTTCCATCACTAACCACAGGATCACAAGCTCTCCAATGCTCAAAAGTAGATAAAAGCTGTGGTTTTTCCGGATTATCCATACCATATATATACATCCCGTTTTGAGAACCAATGAGTAATAAACCTTCGAAAGGATAAATAGTCTCTATATTCCAACCGACATTTTGAGTACTGACTTGTTTGGTAACGCCATTATCTTCCAGTTTAAATGCCGACAGATTGCTCGTGCTAACAGTATAAAGCAGTCCCTGATTCATAGTAAAACGAGCCGTTGAACCTCCGATACCAACGGTACCAGAAGGTGTTTTAAGACCTGAAGTCAAGCTATTATTATCTCTGGTCCATATTACATTTCCTTCAAAAAAGGTGTTTCCTGAATTTTCAGAGCAAGGGAAAGTTTCAGTCACACCAGCCGCTTTATAAGCTACTAATAAACCTAGTTTTTCATCTTTACCATAACTTGGAAAAGCATTTTCCAGTCTGTAAATTTCCCTTACTTCCAGAGGATTTTTCAAATCCAGGACAACTAAATCGATATAACTATCTGCATACAATAAACCATTTCTGACGGCAAGGTCTGAATTTCCGGGTATTTTAAGAAACGAGATAAATTGGGGATTTGAAGGAACCTTATTATCAACCACATGAATACCAAGATCTGGTTCGTTAATTAATAAGTAGTCTCCATAAACGTAAATTTTACCCGTTGTAACCAACTCTTTTGACACAGAGGCTGCTACTTTCTGCCTGAGTACCTCCGGTTTTACATAAACAGGATCAAAACGTTGATAAGTATATACATTTTCACAAGTATCCTTTAAACAAGAGTTTAAGGAAAA
>JBMLQR010000136.1:8111-16238 GCA_049241465.1 Saprospiraceae bacterium
TTGATTTTCAGGTCTTTGGCTAAAAAACTCGCAACAACTTGCCTTCCTCGATTAGACATAAAGCCGGTGCTGTTGAGTTCCTTCATATTTGCATCAATAAAGGGAACGCCCGTGTTACCATCTGCCCATTTTTGAAAAATTTCAAAATTTGTTTTAAAATAATGATTTTCAAGATCTCTGGTACCCCCAATCTGAAATATTTTACTTTTGTACTTTTTTCCCATTAATCTAAAGAAATCACGCCAAAGCAGTTCAAAAATCAACCAATAAGTACTTTCGTTGGCCATTCTTTCCTTTTCAAATCTTCTGATTTCCTGATAAATCATTTTAGGAGATAAGCAACCCATAGCTAACCAAGCAGAAAAGCGGGAAGAAAAATTTCTACCTAACATCCCATTTCTGGTTTCTTTGTATTTTAGAATACCCTCTGATACCCATAGATAATCATGTAATCTTTTGAGTGCCGCTGTTTCACCTCCTTCAAAGCCAGATTTATCGATATTATCGACATCTATAAATCCCAATTTTTCCATGGTAGGTATTTCACCTGAGTTTATTGGCACAGAAATAGGCTGAAACTGTTTAGTAGGTGTTGGGAAAGGATCTCTTACTGGGATAATTCTTTCGACCTCCTTTCTAAATTGTGAGAAAATATCTGGTGTGTGCGTCACCGGAAAGGGCAAGTCAGCGGTGTAATAGAGCATTTTACCTCTGAAATACAATAATTCCTTACCCTCCTGCCAAAGCAACTTTTCTAGATTATCCTGAACCTTAACCTCTTCTTCCGTTCTCTCTCTGTTGCAATAAACAGCTGTAGCCTTAGTTTGATTAGCAATATTAATTAAAATATTTTCTGTGTGGCCTACCCTCACAATTAAATCGGAACCAAGTTTCTTTAAGTTTGATCGCAAATCTTCAATGCTTTCCAATAAAAACTTCATTCTGAACTTTCCGATTTTAGGAAATTCAAAGGAGGTTTTACCGAAAATTTGCCTTTCATCCAGAACAAAAACGGGAATTACTTCTTTAGACTGTCGTATAGCCTCAAAAAGTGCCTCATTATCATGCAACCTTAAATCTTGTCTAAACCAAACAATTACCCTTTCCCTAAGCATAAAAATATATTAGTTAAAAATCTTTAAGTTAAACAACAATCACTAAGGTATGTTTTTAAAGATAGAAATAATTTATTCCTAATAAAATGATTTATATTGGGGACATAAACTGCAACAAAATGACAAAATATCCCTTCAGCCATTTATTATCAGCTCTGCTACTTTTCTCATCAGTACATTTTTTGTTAGGACAAGAACATGCTGCTTACTTGATTTTCAACAATAAAGGTGAAAAAGTAGATTATGAGCAAGTAAAGAAAAAATCTGCGGAAAACGAGGTGGTTTTTTTTGGAGAACTTCATAATAATCCAATTTCTCACTGGTTACAATTAAAATTGACCACTGATCTTTATGATCTTAAGGATGGCAAATTGATTTTGGGTGCTGAAATGTTTGAAACGGACGATCAATTGGTTATGGATGAATATTTGTCAGGTAAGATTAATGTTAAAAATTTTGAAGAGGAGGCTAAACTCTGGGATAACTACAGCACGGATTATAAACCGTTGGTAGAATTTGCTAAAACAAAAAAAATATCTTTTAAAGCGACCAATGTGCCCCGACGTTATGCAAATCTGGTTTTCAGAACTGGCTTAGAAGGCCTTACGGAACTTAGTGAATTAGCAAAAGCTCAATTTTTACCCCCACTACCTATTCCACTGGATTTAACTTTACCAACCTATAAAAAAATGATAACTATGATGGGTAATCATGGGAGTAATACGTCCGATAATATGGTGAAAGCGCAGGCCATCAAGGATGCCACCATGGGTTACTTCATTTCTACCTCATTAAAACCAAATCACCTTTTTATTCATTTTAATGGAGCTTATCATTCAGACGAAAAAGAAGGCATTCTTTGGTACCTGAGTAAATATAAACCCAATCTGAAAATTTTAACCATAAGTACTGTGGAACAAGACAAAATAGATGTTTTAGATCCCGAAAATTTTAATAAAGCCGATTTCATTCTGGTTGTTCCAGAAAAAATGACTAAAACATATTGATTTGGAAAAATTAACCCTTTTTATTGTATTGATTTTATTCACTTCTTGCGGAAATACACAATATCCTCAAGGCAAAATTCTTTATGAAAATTTCTGTGTGAGTTGTCACATGCCAGATGGTAAAGGATTAAAATCACTTATTCCAACCTTAGTTAAAGCGGATTATCTATTGGAAAATCCATTAAAAACTGCTTGCATCATTCGATATGGGTTAAAAGACACTATAATAGTAAACGGGAATCAATACACTCAGGAGATGGCAGCTATTACCGTTTTATCAGATTTTGAAATAGCTAATATTATGAATTATATTCATTCATCGTGGGGTAATAATATGCCATTTGTTACTTTAGCTCAAGTAAAAGAAGCATTGGACAGTTGTACTATTGAGTAATGTTCAAAAAATTATATTGAATTACAGATTTACTCGTTATTTTTGATAAATAATCTGATGTTAGATCGGAAAACATACTACTATGAAAATTAAATTTGCCATTAAATGGTTTTTTGTTGGATTGCTTTGTAGCTACATGGCAAATATAAATGGACAATCCAACGTTGGAAACCAAAATACATCCTTAATTAAGGGAGCGGACACTATTTTTGTATGTGACACTGATCTTCAGGTAAATCTACAGTCCAACCCCGCCGTTTACTACAAATGGTCTCCATCCAATTTATTTAATGATGCCACATCGGCGAACCCAGTAGTCCGCCCAATTCAATCTGGGTGGGTATATTTAACTGCATTAGTAAATGGAACGGTTTTAAAAGATTCTACATATTTATCTATCGTTAAACCCATTTTAACTAAAGGAACTTTCAATGTCGCTCCCATTTGTGCTGGAACGCCTCTTTTATTGCCTGTTCAATCCAATGCGGGAAACCAGGGGATTTCGTGGACTACTGATATAAAGACAGATTTTTTAGAAAATGGAAGCGCAATTATATATCCAAATACCTCGGGCATTGCCACAGTAAGCCAACAAATTGGAAATTGTACTTCATTAGTTACCTTCAATTATTCTGTAAAAGAAACGCGCGTAAATATAATCTCTGAAAAGGACACCATAGAAATTTGTAAAGGAACTAAAGTAACTTTAAAAGCCGGAACCAATACAGGCGTAACAAGTAGTATTTCCTGGCTACCTAATGACAAGTTTATAGATAATCCAAGAGGTGGTACCGTAAAAGTGGATCCGATAGTTTCAACCACCTACATAGCCAGCTTTACACAGGATGGTTGTACAGTTAAAGATTCCATAAGAATCAGAGTGGATTCCCTTCCCTCAAAATTAATTATCTCGAAAGACGAAAATAAAGAGCAATATTGCCAGGGAACGATAGTGAAATTAACTTCCCCTGTTTATAATCCAGCAGAATACCCTGATATAAAGCACCGTTGGTTTCCATTTAAAGGGTTTGAATCACCTGATTCTCTATACAACTTAGTAATTACAACCATTGATAGCATTATTTTATTTAGGGCTACCTCAAACCATGCCTGCAGAGATACCCAGCCTGCTATCATTCCAGTGATAAAACCAAAAAATCTTACCCTTACGCCAAAAGATACTACCATTTGTATTGGACAAAAAGTTACCTTAAACTTATCTTTTGAAGGTCCCGGTGAGATAACATGGGAACCTGAAGACGTCGTATCATGTAAAAGTTGCAAAAATCCTACGCTTTTTTTAACACAATCGAAAGAAGTAAAGGCAACGGTAAAAGAAAAGGATTGTCCAACAACCATAACGGCAAAAATAAATGTCATACCAGCCCCATCCATTGGTTTTAACACTAAAACGACTATTTGCAGAGGAGAAGAAATACAACTTTTGGTGTCTAATGACCCATTGGTAACTTATACCTGGAGTTCATCAACAGATGCTACATTCACCTCTGTAAATCCATTAATAAAAGTAAGACCTACCGTTAATACCGTATATACTGTAAAGGCCCAGGCAGGAATTTGCGCCCCAACATCAGCGTCAATAACAATTACGGTCATACAACCTTCGACGGTAAGTATCCCTGCGAATCTAACCATTTGTCCTGGGGTTCCAGTTAACCTGGAAGCGACGGGTAATGCAGTACTAGGTGTGGATCAACAATATAAGTGGTCATATAACAATCAAACCGTTTTAGGTCCTAAACTTTCATTGCAAGGACTCACTACTACCACTACATTTACAATGGATTATACCTATGGTCCAAATTGTGGGGCGGATAGAAAATCTGTCACGGTCACTGTGGCTACCCTACCAAGACTTTCAAATTTTAAAATTGAACCCATTGAAGCGAACACCTCTGGCGTTCCATTGGGGGAAAAAATTACCATACTTGCCAATTTGACGCCCTTAAATCTTCCAGGTATTACCTATGCCTGGAAGGCAAATGGTAAAGATATTCCAGGTTCTACTCCATTATTAGAACATGTTCCTACGGAAAATCCTACTACTTATACCCTTATTATTAAAAATACTACAGGTTGTGAACTAACTTTTAATTCACCCCCGATACCGGTTTTAGCACCCGTATTTGATATACCAAATGCATTTACACCAGATGGTGACGGAGTTAATGATTTTTTTAATGTAGTGTTTAGAGGAAAAATAGAAATTACTAAGTTTAATGTATTTAACCGATGGGGACAGACCGTGTATAAGAACGAAACGCCAACCACTGGCTGGGATGGCAGGTTTAATGGCACTGACTCACCGAGTGATGTTTATGTTTACTATATCGTCATTAAATTTCCTGACGGTAAGGAGTTCATTAAAAAAGGAGATTTGACCTTATTCAGATAGTTTGATCCTAAAAGTGTCTAAAATATTGTTCTTTAAAGCTAATAGTTTCTCTTTTTGATCTTCCCCAAGCTTTAAAAATCGATTATGTCCTGTTTTGATGGCTTGTTTTTCTCGAAAGTAAAGAGAAAAATAAGCCATTAATCCTAGAGAGAGAACTATGGGTATGACTAAAATGGACGTATAAACTGAAAGAATAATGGTAATAATAAGGTATAGTAACGATACGCCAAAAGCTGCACCAAATCGAACAGGAGATTTGAACGATGGGTGTTTTATTTTATTTTTGACTACCCAATCTGCAAAATAAGTCATTGGAAAAACAAAAATAGCTCCAATAAAAGAGGACAGATGAAAAATGGGGAAAAAGCTAACCCAGGAAGATTTGATATCGAGAGAAATAACTTTATCACTAAGATTATATTTTTCTAATAATTCAAGATAAGTCCTAACTTTCAGTTTTGTGTTATCTTTAAGGCCTTGGCTTGCTTCCTTATTCCAAAATTGAGCCACTTCCCTTTCCATGTTTAATAGGGATGTGTCAAAATGATACACCTTAAAAAATGAATAATCACGGGTATTTCGTGCCATAGTCAGGCAGGTTTCAATCAGTTCTTCATCCTCTTCCTTGTCAATGATGACCATATATTCTTTCAATCGACTTTCAACATCTGAAAGTAATCTTAGGTGATCCGGAGATTTCCCATCATCAAAATAATTTCTCACAGGCAGAGGTTCACCAATATGAAGTACCGCAGTAGTTCTAAAAGATAATGCATCGGCATAACTTACGCCAACAGGAACAATATATAAATCGTCTAAATGGGGAAAATGAGTTAAAGTGCCGAAAGCTATTCTTGCCACTCCCCTTTGTAAAGGCCTTAATCTTTTCTCGTGCTCCGTTCTTCCTTCAGGAAATAAAGCTACTAATTCATTCTTTGAAATGTATTCATAACAGCGAAAAAAAGTATCATAATTGTTCTTTAGAGAGCCAAAACCCGACTCCTTTTGCCTAAAAACAGGAATCATCTTAGCCTGATTCAAAAGAAAGCGATAGAATGATTTATTAAAGTGATCACCTCTTGCCAGGAAATGTATAGGTTTATTAATATTTGCCGCCATAATAACTGGTTCCAAAAAAGCCGTTGGATGGTTCATTGCTATCAGATAGGGCTTCGTGCGTGGCAAATTATTTAATCCAGATAAAAATATATTCCGGAAGTAAACTTTGATGGCTAACTGAACCAAGGGTTTTAGAAAAAAGTAGAGCATAAAATTCGACCTGTTATTTAGAATGTTTACCTTCATTAATCGTATATAAAGGTACTTTTAAATTTTTATGGCAAAAAATAAAAAACTGATTTGTATTGGAGGTCCGACTGCTTCGGGTAAAACGGCCCTGGCAATACAACTTGCTGAAAAATATCATACAGAAATTCTTTCCGTGGATAGCAGGCAATTTTATAAGGAGATGAATATTGGGACGGCCAAACCCACCCAAGAGGAACAAGACAGGGTTCCACATCATTTTATAAATCATGTGTCTATTCATGATCCTTATGATATTGGCTTGTTTGAAAAAGAAAGTATGACTTTACTGGAGGACAGATTTAAACATCACGACATTTTAATTGCCGTAGGAGGAAGTGGCTTGTATTTCAAGGCTATGCTTGAGGGTATCGATACATTTCCCCCCGTAAGTCCTGACATCCTTATTCAATTACAACAAGAATATCTTGAAAAAGGCATTGATTATTTAAAAGACCAACTACAAGCAGTTGACCCAAATTATTTCCAAATAGTAGATCTACATAATCCGGTACGTCTAATTAGAGCTATCAGTATTTTTCGAGAAACCGGTTTACCATTTTCAACCTTCAGGACGGGAAATAAAGTGGACAGGTTTTTTGATTCTCATTGCTTTTATTTATCTCCCCAGAGAGATATACTTTATCAAAAAATAAATGATAGAGTAGATAAAATGATACAAGATGGATTGATAGACGAAGTTCGTTCTCTTCAAGAATTTAAGGGATTAAAAGCTTTACAAACCGTTGGTTATAAAGAACTCTTCAAATATTTTACCAAAGAGTATGAAATTAAAGAAGCCATTCTGAAAATAAAACAGCACACCAGACAATATGCAAAAAGACAATTAACCTGGTTTAATAATACAGAAAATTGGATGAAATGGGAGGATTCAAACATGATTTTATTCTGAACAAATTTTTATTTACTTAATTTTATTCTATAAAATTAAAATTTTCAATTTTTTTTAGTTAATATTGAACAAAAGAAGGAAATTTTTGTCTAACCCTAAAACATTTTCGAAATGAAATTTTACGATTTCGTCATAGCAGGTGCGGGATGTTCTGGGTTAAGTCTGGCGACATCGTTAGCGAAAGCGAATCTAAAACAATCTATCTTATTGATAGACAAGAATATACACACGAATCAAGATAAAACCTGGTGCTTCTGGGATACACCCAATTCCTCGGTTTTACCCTTTACTACCACTGTTTGGCAAAATCTGACGTTTTACTCAGATAATTATGAAAAGAAGGAAAAAATTCTTCCCTTTAATTATGTTGGTGTGAAATCTGAAGACTTTTACAAATACAGTTATGAAGTCCTAAAAAATGCGAAAAATATCGATATAGTCGAAGAAAATATTGAATGTATTTATGGGCTTGAATCAGGGGCTTGCTTAGAGACAAAAACGCAAAAATTTCATTGCCGTTATTTGTTCAATTCTACCTCAATCAGTTCTGGTCATTTCAAAAGGCATTCCTCATATTCTTCTTTAAAGCAACATTTTCAGGGATGGTTTATAAAAATTGAAAAACCTGTATTCGAAAAAAATACGGCAACATTTATGGATTTCAGAACTGAGCAACATCAGGATCTCCGATTTTTTTATGTTCTTCCCTATTCAGATAGGGAAGCGCTTATTGAATATACTATTTTTTCTAAGCAATTATTGGCTGATGAAGCGTATGACGAACAAATTGAAAAGTATATTCAGGAAACGTTACAGATTGAAAAATTTACCATTATTGAAAAAGAAAAGGGTGTTATTCCAATGGAATTTATCCACCCAGATACTACCCATAATCATATAATTCCGATAGGGATTGTTGGTGGCGCCTTAAAACCAAGTACTGGATTTGCTTTTTCCCTCATACAAAAGCAAGTGGA
>JBMLQR010000136.1:16338-21573 GCA_049241465.1 Saprospiraceae bacterium
TAAAAGTATTTATTGGTGCATTGATTGAAATTTACTGGCCGCGAAGAATCAAGGATAAAACGTATTCTCCCATTTATCAAACCATAAGGTAATCATGAGAAATCCTAGAATTCAGTTATTGGTTCAGTTATTCACCATGATTATAATCATGGTGAGTTTAAGTGAAAGTGAATGGCTAGTTTCAAGTTCTCTTATGATAGCGTTAATATTAATTTTATTGATAGGCATTCCTCATGGGGCAAACGATCATTTACTTTTTTTCAACTTAATCAATAAAAGGAGAGATGAAAAGAACCATAAAAGTACTTTGTTTTTCGCATCATACATAGGATTAATTTTATTGTATGCAGGTTGTTGGTATTTATTTCCAACTTTCTCCCTAGGATTATTCATTTTGATATCCATTTATCACTTTGGTCAATCAAATTTGTATATATCCCCCATTGAATCAAAATTTGTTAAGCTAATTTCTATTTTTTTATCGGGAAGTTTTGTTTTGTTAACCCCAATTTTAGCTCATATTGAAACAGCATTACCCGTCATACGAACACTTGCGAAAGACCCTTACTTTCTTACAATATCTGAGGAATTAGGAAACAAACTAGCTATTTCGGCTGGAATTTTGATGATTATTCATTGGGTAATTCTTATGGTAACCAAGAACATAAATTTTAAAAACGGTTTACAAGAAATAATGAATGTCTTCCTTTTATTTGGTCTTTTTTATTATAGTCCATTGTGGATAGGTTTCGCGATATATTTTACTTTATGGCACGCAATCCCTTCTATAGAGGACCAGATAAACTTTTTCAAAACCAGCAAGGCAAATTATAACCTAGGAAAATATGTACGTGAAATATTCCCATTTTCATTCATTGCCCTTTTCGGACTTCTTTTTGCTTATCAGTTTTCAGGAGATTACATTTCCGTGAACCAAGGGCTTGCTCTTTTGTTTGGTTTTATATCCGTAATAACCTTACCACACATGATAATGATGGATTTATTGTATCATCATGTTGAGGAGACCGTAACAACGTAATTTTTTAACAACTTAAATAAATTTTGCTATGGATGCATTACAAAACTTTTCTAACCTGTTTCTTGCAACCTTAAAAGAAGGTGATTATGTAGGCTTTACGTTCTTCATTGGCTCAATGGCGATGTTGGCTTCGACCGTATTCTTTTTTGTTCAAATGACCAATGTATCAGGAAAATGGAAAGATTCATTATTAATTTCTGGTATGATTACGGGAATTGCAGCAGTTCATTATTTCTACATGCGCTCATTTTGGGCAGAAAATGGTACTTCTCCTACTTCTTTCCGTTACATCGACTGGATTTTAACTGTACCATTAATGTGCGTTGAGTTCTATTTGATCTTAAAGGCATTTGGTGCTACTGTTTCTTTGCTATGGAAAATGATTGGCTATTCACTATTAATGTTAATAGCTGGTTATTTAGGTGAAACTGTTTACCGTGATCAGTCTGTACTATGGGGTTTCATTTCAACTATTGGATACGTAGGTATTCTTTATGAGGTATGGTTAGGATCAGCTAAGAAATTAGCCGGAAACTCAAATGACCCAGCATTACAAGGTGCATTCAAAACATTAGGTTGGTTCGTATTAGTTGGTTGGGCAATCTATCCAATTGGTTACATGGCCATTCCTGGTGGTTGGTTAGACGGTGTTTTACCTTTGGAGTCATTAGACATTATCTATAACATCGGTGATGCAGTAAACAAAATTGGATTTGGATTAGTCATTTATTCTTTGGCTGTATCTAAATAAGAAAATCTCCCTTTCATTGAGGAATACACGGTTAATGTGTATTCCTCTTTTATTTTTTAGACATTATGTGAAAGGGGCATTTATTTAATGATTCCGTATTTGATTTTTTCCATATAGGAATATTATAATAGAAATTTGGGCTTAATACTTTATTTTCAAATGAGGTATGAAAAACCTTCATAGTTGATCCAGCATTAGGCGGCACAATCCAACTCCAGTCAGCCATAACTTCTCTTCCTTGTTTTTTCTCCTGGCTGATAAACCTCATAAATTGATCAGATGCCTCATGATGATCAGTAATAGATATTCCTTCCTTTTCAAATGAATATTTTACTGCATAATTTAACTCCGTCAATGCTCTGTCCTTCCAGAACATATCTTTTCCAGTAATATTCAATCCCATCTTTTCAGCAATAACGGGTAGTTTATTATATCTTGAAATATCCCCCAAATTTCTGGAACCAATTTCTGTTACCATATACCATCCATTAAAAGGAGCAGTCGGGTAATGAATACCCCCAATTTCAAGTACCATATCGGAAATGACAGGTAAGACATTCCATTTTAAATGTAAATCACTAAACCAAGGAAAGTCAGGATGAGTAATGGAAACTTCATTTACCAATTCTGAGGGAATATCAAAAAATTCAGGATTTTTACCTTCAAATTGAAATACAACGGGCAGAACATCAAACTCAGTACCCCTACCCTTCCAACCAAGAGACTGACATTTCTCTGTAAACGCTAATTGGGCTGGATCTCCAAGAATGGAACCATTCGAAAGTTTGTAAGCTGCATACCGAATCCATTGACTGTTCCAAAACCTAAAAGGAGCTATTCCAGATTCATTTTCGGGAGGAAATAAAGTTAGGACTGGTTTTATTTTACCATTTCCAAAGGCTATTTCCAAATGGTTTAAAACAGCCAATTTAACCTCCTCAGCATTAGTAACTGACCTGCAATCAACAATCTTAAGGGACTTCCAGAAAAGTCTGCCAATACACCTATTACTGTTCCTCCAGGCAACTGAAGCTCCAAAGGCTATCTCTTCAATGGTATGAATATAGGTTCCTGATTTTTTTATTTCATCCTTAACTTCAAATAATCTTTCACTAAAACCATGCTTATTTGATTCTTCATAATATAATTTTAAAAATTCAGTGGCATTTTTATACAATAAGTTCACCGTTTTTGAATTTTTAAAGGTTGAAAAATTGAATGAATTCATAACAATCCATTTTGTTTTTATGTTTAGAAGGATTTTTGAATTCTTCCATAATATATTTCAATATATTGCAGTTTCGTTTCAAAAAAATAAAAAATGATCTGGAGACAACCAATTAATGAAACAGTGATTAATGACATGGGTAAAAACACCCTGATGGAAACTTTAGGCATTCAAATTTTAGAAATCGGTGACGATTTTATTAAAGCTTCGATGCCAGTTGATCAAAGGACTGTTCAACCATTCCGAATTCTACATGGTGGAGCAAGTGTGGCTCTGGCAGAATCACTGGGTAGTTTTGCTGGAACGCTTTGTCTCGAAAATTTAAGTACTCATACTATAGTTGGTGTTGAAATAAATGCAAATCATTTAAAAGCCGTAAAAGAAGGCGAACCCCCTGTAGTTGGGACGGTAAAACCTATAAGAATAGGTAAAACCATCCAGGTTTGGCAAATAGATATTTGTAATGCAAAAAACCAGTTAACTTGTACATCAAGAATAACATTAGCCGTTATTCCTTTAAAATAATTTTATGAAAAAATGGTTGATTTTTATCCTTTCCTTCCCAGCTGTCCTCCTATCTCAGGATGTAGTCAAATATCAAAATAATTATGGTTCCACTGATATCAATTTGAAACGTCTGAGCCAAACTGATGAATATACTCAATACAATGATATTTGGGGTTTTGTGGGAAAGGATGGTCTTGAATATGCTATTTTAGGTACTACCACAGGTACAGCCATATATTCATTAAAAGACCCAAAAAATCCCAAAAGAGACACCTTCATACCAGGTAATACCTCCATTTGGAGAGATATGAAGTCATTTAAAAATCATGTTTACGTTACGGCTGATCAAGGAAACCAAGGGGTGCTTATTATTAATATGGCAGAAGCTCCCTCTAAAATAACGTTTAAATATAGCCGTTTACCAGCTCCAACTACTGTTAATCCTGGAAATGTGGGGAATTGTCATAATTTATGGATTGATGAAAAAGGCTTCATGTATTTATCAGGATGTTCTCCGCAATCTGGTGGCGTTTTGATATATGATTTAAATGCAAATCCAGATGAACCTACCTTCGTAGGTGCCGCAGATGCTGTTTACAGCCATGACAATTACGTGCGTAATGATACCTTATATAGCGCTGAAATATATGCAGGCAATTTTTCAGTGTATCATATAAAGGATAAAAAAAATATTGTCAAATTAGCTTCACAACCTACCACTACCCGATTTACACACAACGTCTGGCTATCAGATGATCATAAATACCTGTTTACAACCGATGAAAAGCCACAGGGTAAAGTCGATGCTTACTCTGTTGGAAATCCTTCCGATATAAAATTATTACATAGTTTTCGACCCCCTGTTTTACTAAACCAAAATTCCCTCCCCCACAACACTCATTATATTAAAAATACCAGAGGCAGCTTTATCGTAACCTCCTGGTATGATGAAGGCGTATCTGTAGCAGATGTTTCTGACCCTTCTAATATGGTGGAAGTAGGCATTGGTAGAACCACAAAAGGCGGAAATGGCTGCTGGGGCGCTTATCCATTCCTCCCATCTGGTCTCATTCTTGCCAGTGATATGGATAATGGTCTTTTTATATATGAACCAAATTACACCCGTGCAGCTCGTTTTGAGGGAATTGTACTTGATTCAGTGTCAAAAACACCCGTAAATGGAGCTAAAATTTCCATAGAAGGATTAGTAAATAGAGAAATACTGTCCGACGGTTTTGGACGCTTTAAAACGGGGACCCCAGAAACTGGCTATATAAATATTGTAGTAAGTAAAAATGGCTTTGAAACAAAAAGAATTTCAAAACTACTTTCAAATTCATTTTCATTGAAAAATGATACCATTTATTTATCACAAATGCCTACCTCAAACCTAGGTGGAAGAATTATTTCTAATGAATCTGGTTTACCCGTTTCAAATGCAGAAGTAGGTTTATTCAAGGAGGGTAATTTATCTATAAATACAAAAACCTTCGAAAATGGATCATTTTTGCTACCAAATATCATTCCTTCTTCCTATCAATTTTCAGCAGGTAAATGGGGATATAAACCTTTGACTTTTAAAAATATTACGCTTCCTTTCAACCAAAGCATTAGCGAAAAACTGCTGAATGGTTATATAGATAATTTCAATTTTGATCTTGGATGGACCGTAACAAATACATCATCGGTTGGTAAATGGGAAAGAGGCAC
>JBMLQR010000137.1:0-1824 GCA_049241465.1 Saprospiraceae bacterium
TTTGATAGGGTGAAATTGGCCGTTGGCTTGGGATAAACAGATATTTCCATGGGTGGCCCCTCTTCCTTACAGCCAAATCTATTAGTAGCCGACAGTTTTACTTTTGCCGGACCACTTTTATAAAAAACATAACTTGGTTGGAGTTCAATCAGTGAGGGTAAATCTTCAAATTGCCATTGATAAGTAGTGCCTGTTTCCACTTGATGTTTAAACTGAACCAATAAGGGTGGACATCCTGCCATTTTATCTGGTATAAAAGTTACATCTGGTAAGGGATGAATGGTTATGATTTTGTCTATCGTTGTTTTACAAGCATTGATGGCTGATGTAGCCGTTAACTTATTTAAATAGGTACCCGGTAACTTATAGGTATGCTGCACATTAATATTATTCGAAGTTGTTCCATCACCGTGCTGCCACAAAATATTTGATACATTGCCCAATTCATTTATGAAGAATAAGCTGGGTATTGTTTCATTAAGGCAGTAATTGTCTTTATTTATAGGTGTAATTATGGGCGCAGGCCAAACGTTTAACTTCGTTTGTAAGGTGTCTGTACCACATTTGGTAGCACCTAACAGTAAATTATATTCTCCCGGAGCTGTTAAGATTGGGTTAAAAGTGTTCTGATTTCCTGAAATAATTTTTCCATCAGGTGAGCTCAGTTGCCAGTTTAGCGTAGCTCCAGAGGAAGAAAAACTTTTTGCATTAAGTTGAAAAGGTGGACATCCCTTCAATGATTCAATTTCAAAAAAGGCTTTTGTATCTCTTTTGTAAACTGAGATTATTTTATTCAAACTATCTTTTCCACAAGCATTTTCTGTTTTTAGGGTAATTTTGTATTCTTTGTAATCTGTTCCATCAAGATAGTATATTTGTTCTTCCGCTAATGAATCAAAGCTTAGATTTCCATTACCATAATCCCAAATATACTGTAATGGTCCTCCTTCACTCACATTGGCCATCTTAACAGACAAAGGAGAGCAACCTTCCAATGGAAAGGTGCCAAAAATAGCTTTCGGAAGGGGGTGGATTATTATTTCCTTAACGTCTTTAATTTCAGCGCAACTGTTTTTAGCAATGGCCTCAATTTTATAGGTTGTATCTTTTCTCGTACCTCCAAGTTTCCAATTTGGAGGTTCGGCACTTACAATAGTATCTCTGCCATTAATCCATGTGATGGATAAATTATCACCCGAAGATATTTTATTTATTGAAACGGTGTATGGAGCGCAAGATTCATCGTCTGAAAGAGTAATATTTATGTTAGCTGGCGTTATAACATTGAAGCTTAATTCCTTATTGGTTCGACAGTTTTTATCGTTTTTCACCTCTAATTTGAGGTTTTTCAACCCTGGTTCTTTGAAAATGAAGCTTGGATTTTTCTTATCGCTGTTTTGATTTTCTTCCGTAGTCCAACGAAATTCATTTCCACCCAAACTTTTATTTTGCGGGCTAAATATCGTATTTAAGCAAATATTATTGGGTAATATAAAATCTGCGATGGGCGCAGCATTTAAATAAATGATTTTAGTCGCACAGGCTTTACAAGCATTAAAATTTGGATCACTCAAGCAGTATATAAATTTATTTTCACCAGGTAGTAAAAGAGATGTGTTGACTAAAGCTGCGTTGGCACCTGATAATCCTGGTCCAGTCCAGGTTCCTCCTGAGGGAAATCCGCCCGTTAGTAAAAATGGGGAGGCATCGGGACAAATTTCCAAACGATCTCCAGCTGAAATGGTTAATCCTGGATTTATTATGTCAATAGTAACATTTCCCTCTTGAAAACAAGAGGTTTCAGGTCTGAAAATATATTGGTAA
>JBMLQR010000138.1:0-1512 GCA_049241465.1 Saprospiraceae bacterium
GACTACATGTATGATGGAGACAAAGCAGATCCTCAGTCACAATCAAAACTGAATTTTGATAATACTTTTGCGTTCAGTCAATTCCAGCTCTCACAAAATCCTATGGAGTATGAATATTCTTCCATTGATGTGGCGCCAGAAAGACCGATGCCTGCAGAACAGGATTACTTCAATCTGTTTGAATTTTCAGCAAAATGGGATCCCATCCCAACGATGTTAACTCAAAATCATACGCGCCTGGTAAAAGGATTTATGGGTCAAACCACAGCATTCAATCAGGAAAATATCAAGTCAAATGTTTTAATTCTCGGAGATAACAAACCCTTTCAGGAGGCAAGATATATTCATGGCATATTTGGACAAGGTTTCTGGACATTTTATGGTGGACACGACCCTGAAGATTATCGCCATCATGTTAATGATCCGGAAACTGATTTGAGTCTGCATCCGAATTCACCGGGATATCGACTCATTCTAAACAATATTTTATTTCCCGCTGCAAAGAAAAAAGAAAGAAAAACGTAATAAAAAAAGAAAAAAAATGGCCCGCATTTCGTCTTCCATCTGGCAAATTATTGCCGGAATTTCTTTAATTATTTTAGCCTTCCTTGGAGGTGCCGCCTGGATGGAAAAAGATGCATCAACTAATGGTGCGCCTACCACTTCTCCAGATGATAGTGTTACTATGTTAACTTCTTCAGAATTGTCAACTATACAGTTATTTGAAAAAGCTGCACCTGGCGTCTGCTTTATCACTACGACGAATATTCGTGAAAATTTCTGGACCAGAGATATTTCTGAGATAAAAAGTGGGACGGGCTCCGGATTTATATGGGATAAAATGGGACATATTGTTACCAATTATCATGTGATTGAGGGTGCTGACAAAGCTACCGTAACCTTGGCAGATCAATCTAACTGGCCGGCCGAACTTATTGGCGTGGCACCTGAAAAAGATTTAGCTGTTTTAAAAATCAAAGCCCCTATTTCAGTATTATACGCCATACCCGTTGGAATATCTGAGAATCTAAAAGTTGGGCAATCTGTTTTTGCTATTGGTAATCCATTTGGTCTTGACCAAACATTAACTACTGGAGTGGTAAGTGCTCTCGGCAGAGAAATACAGTCCAGAGCAGGCGTTCCTATCAGAGATGCCATACAAACGGACGCGGCGATTAATCCAGGTAATTCAGGCGGGCCCCTACTCGATTCCGGAGGAAAGCTAATAGGTGTAAATACAGCTATTTATAGTCCATCTGGCGCTTCCGCTGGCATTGGCTTCTCCATTCCTGTCGATGCCGTTCGCTGGGTGGTCCCCGAACTGATAAGGTATGGAAAAATTCAACGACCAACCTTAGGCGTTGAACTGGCAAGTAATAATATAGTTGCCCGATATGGTTTACAGGGACCTCTTATTTTAAATGTTCCCCCTGGAAGTAATGCCGAGAAAAGTGGTCTTCAACCCACCCGAAGAAATCGATACGGAGAAATTATTCTCGGTGATATTTTGGT
>JBMLQR010000139.1:0-2400 GCA_049241465.1 Saprospiraceae bacterium
ACTTTTTTTGCCAACTGCCTGTTATAATCCTTCTCGTTTTTGTGTACTTGCTGGGATGGTCTTGGACCATGCTCCCCAGTTTGTACCGCTTTTGAAATAGGATTCCCTTTTTTTACTTTAGCTTTTTTCATTACCTAAGTTCATTCATCAAAATTTTATGAAATGATGTTTTTAAATCGGGGTCTTCTGGGCGTAATATCACCTAATCTTTCCTTTTTATTTTTTTCATAATCAGAGTAATTTCCTTCAAAGAAAACGACATTAGCTTCATCTTCAAAAGACAAGATATGTGTGGCCAAACGGTCAATGAACCATCTGTCGTGAGAAATCACTAATACACAGCCAGCGAAATCTTCCAATGCGTCTTCAAGCGCTCTCAAGGTATTGATATCGATATCATTGGTAGGCTCATCTAAAAGAAGGACATTTCCTCCCTCTCTTAGGGTAATGGCCAGATGAACCCTATTGCGTTCTCCGCCCGATAAAATACCTAATTTCTTTTGCTGGTCATTTCCGGCAAAGTTGAATTTACTTAGATAAGCACGGGCATTTACGCTGGCTTTCCCTATGGTAATCAAATCATTACCTTGTGAAACTACCTCATAAACTGTTTTTTGAGCATCCTGAAGTTCCTCATGCCCCTGATCAACATAACTGGTTTGAACGGTGTCGCCAATTATAATTTCGCCTGAATCGGGTTTTTCAACGCCCATAATCATTTTAAACAGGGTGCTTTTTCCAACACCATTGGGTCCAATGACACCAACTATGGCATTTTTGGGTATGGAAAGGGACAGATTTTCAAATAATACCCTATCGCCAAAAGATTTGGTGATATTCTCCAGATCAATTACTTTGTCACCCAAACGGGCACCCGTTGGAATAAATAGTTCTAATTTTGCCTCTTTATCTTTTAGTTCTTCAGAAGCTAATTTATCATAAGCATTTAAACGAGCCTTGCCTTTTGCCTGACGAGCTTTAGGAGCCAGCTTTATCCACTCTAACTCTCGCTCTAAAGTTCTTCTTCTTTTAGATTCAGATTTTTCCTCCTGCTCTAATCGTTTCGATTTTTGGTCTAACCAAGAGGAATAATTTCCTTGCCAGGGAATGCCCTCGCCTCTATCTAGTTCCAATATCCATCCTGCCACATTATCCAGAAAATAACGGTCGTGCGTAACGGCAATAACGGTTCCAGGGAAGTTTTGTAAAAATTGTTCCAACCAATGAACAGATTCAGCGTCGAGGTGATTCGTAGGTTCGTCTAACAATAGAATATCCGGATTGCTAAGTAATAAACGGCAAAGAGCCACCCGGCGCCTTTCACCACCGGACAATACCTTGATGGGAACATTTCCCTCTGGACAACGGAGCGCTTCCATCGCCGTTTCCAAACGGTGGTCGAGTTCCCAGGCATTATTGCTCTCAAGTTTATCCATTAATTCGCCTTGCTTATCTATGAGTTTCATCATTTCATCACCATCGAGAGGTTCGGATAACTTCAGATTTATGTCTTCATATTCGCGAAGCATATTAATTAACGACTGAACGGCTTCCTCCACAATTTCGCGAACCGTTTTAGTTTCATCTAAAACAGGTTCCTGCGCCAGATAACCAATTTTATAAGTTCCGTCAAATTGAATTTTTCCCTGATAATTCTGGTCTAATCCTGCAATAATTTTTAGCAATGTTGATTTTCCCGAACCGTTTAAACCGAGAACGCCAATTTTTGCACCATAAAAAAAGGATAACCAAATATTTTTAAGTACTTGTTTCTGAGGTGGAAAGGTCTTTGTAACCCCCTCCATAGAAAAAATTATTTTTTCGCCTGCCATTGTAAATTTATTTTACACAAATATAAATAAAATTAACCTCTTCCTAAAGGTCCTTTAACCATATCGAAAATACCAATGATAAATTCGCAGTTGAACCAGGATTCAAATAACGGAAAATCATTTATTGGTGGATAATCCTTTTCATCTAAAGGTGTTTGTGCCAATAAGTGGCTAAACAAGGACTTATAGTTCGATTTTATCCATTCGTCTTCCTCTAACGGACTATCCATTTCAGGAACGAGATAGATGGTTGGTTCCCAATCGTCGGGCTGTAAAGCGTCGGTTTCATTGAATCCCTTCGATTTTAAATAAGTAAAAAATACATCTGTTGGTTTAACCAATAAAATACCTCTGTTTACTTCAGGATATTCAGGAATGGGTACATTCATCATTTTATATTTAAATATTTTCCTTCAATAGGCATACGTCTTCCCATGCCAAATGCTTTGGGTGAAATGCGCAAAACGGGCGCCGTCTGATGCCTTTTGAACTCGTTGATATTGACTAATCTTAAAATTCTGGAAACCAGGGTAGCATCAAATCCTGCAGAAATTATTTCGTTAGGTCC
>JBMLQR010000139.1:2500-6664 GCA_049241465.1 Saprospiraceae bacterium
GGTCCAAATTTATTGGAAAATGCCATCAACAAAGTACCCCGAATTCTGGCTTGTAAATTCTCTTCCGCCAGTCCAAAAGGTAAATCCTTAAAATGAGGATCTAAATTTTTCAACCAACTGTTATACAAGTCATTAATGGGAAAAAGGGTATAGGAAATGCCCAGATTTTCAGCTAAAATTCGCGCATCTTCAATAGAATGATCAGATGAAAATTCGGAGGGCATTAGTAGAACAGACACATTTTCTTTCCCTAAAGCGCGTGTTGCCAATACAGCAGTAACTGCAGAATCTATGCCACCGGAGAGACCAAGAATGGCTTTAGATAAGCCCAGTTTGCCAAAATAATCCTTCAATCCCAGTATTAAAGCATCGTGAATTAACGGATATTTGTCCTTTGAAATTTCATTATTTTCCTTGTTTGCCTTTACCTCGTCTAAAGAATAGGTCCGGATGCAGGTTTCAAAAAATGGTAATTCATCGAATATTTTTCCATTTTGTGAAAAAACCAGAGAGCCTCCATCAAAAATTAATTCCGTTTGGGCACCCACCTGATTCACATAAAAAAGGGGTAATTGATAACGCAAAACATTGGTTCGCAATACATGAATTCTTTCCGGCGCATGATCATAAGCGAAAGGGGAGGCCGACAGATTTATCATCAAGTCAGGCTTTTCCTTCATTAATTCATCCATCGGACAAATCGTATATAAAGGATTTTCATTGCCCACATTCCACATATCTTCACAAATGGTCAGAGCAATGCGAACCCCTTTATACATGAAAGTAGAAAAATAATCAGCGGGCTGAAAATACCTGTATTCGTCGAACACGTCATAGGTTGGTAACAGCGCTTTGTGTTGAATAAAAGAGATTTGGCCATTTTCCAGAAAATAGCCTGAATTATATAAATCTTTTCCTTCAGGGACTGGATTTCGGGTAGGGGAACCGAGTAAAATGCCAATGTCAATAGCACATTTTGCCAATTCCTGAACGCATTCGTCCGCCTTATGTATAAAATCTGCAAAGTTTAAAAAATCTCTGGGTGGGTATCCACAAGTGGCTAATTCGGCAAAGCAAATGAGGTCACTCCCTTCATTTTTAGCTATTTCCACTGCCTTTTTCATCTTTTCCAGATTACCTGAAAAATCTCCAACGTGGTAATTTAATTGCGCAATCGTTATTTTCATAAAATTTATTTCAGGACAAAAATACATTTACTTAGGTCAGAATAAAAACCAATTTGTGCAGCGTCGATAATTTGCTTATTTTTACCACTCAAGAACAAAAAATTATGAGTGATTTTGTGGTATCGGCGAGGAAGTATAGACCAGCTCTGTTTACAGATGTCGTTGGACAAGAGCATGTTACCCTTACTTTGAAAAATGCGCTGCGCAGTAATCATCTGGCTCATGCTTTTTTGTTTTGTGGTCCAAGAGGTGTTGGAAAAACGACTTGTGCCCGTATTTTGGCAAAAGTTATCAATTGTCAACAACCAACGGCTGACCATGAGCCCTGTCTCGTGTGTTCGTCTTGTCGTTCCTTTAGTGATAATGCCTCTTTTAATATTACAGAATTAGATGCTGCGTCGAACAATACCGTCGAGCATATTCGAAGTTTAATAGATCAGGTTCGTTTTCAACCTCAGCAAGGTAAGTATAAAGTTTTTATTATTGATGAGGTGCACATGCTTTCTTCCTCCGCGTTCAATGCGTTTTTGAAAACGCTGGAGGAACCCCCGGCTCATGCTATTTTTATATTGGCTACAACGGAGAAGCATAAAATTTTGCCTACCATTATTTCCCGTTGTCAGATCTATGAATTTCGACGAATTCAACCTATTTCTATCGTCCCTCACCTGAAAGCCATTTGTCTGAAGGAATCGATTACCGCCGATGAGGAGGCATTGCATATTATAGCCCAAAAGGCCGATGGTGCCTTGCGTGACGCTCTTTCTATTTTCGATAGAATGGTTGCTTTCTCTGGGAATGAAATCAAATATGCTGATGTTATTGAAAATCTTAATGTCCTCGATTATGATTACTTTTTTAAAATGATCGATTATTTTTTAGCCGAGGATAGTCTTAATATTTTACTTCTTTTTGACGAAATTTTGAAAAAAGGATTCGACGAAGACTTGTTTATCAATGGTTTAGCTGCCCATGCAAGAAATGTTTTAGTAAGTAAAGACGTGCAGACACTGCCTCTGCTGGAAGTAACAGGTACGCTGAGAGATCGTTATAGACATCAGGCGGCTTTGGCTTCGTCTGGTTTTTTACTGACCATTTTAAATTTGGCAAATGAATGTGATTTAAATGCTAAAATGGCAAAAAATAAGAGGCTTCATGTCGAAATTTCTTTGCTGAAAATGGCTCACCTGAATCGCATTTTAACCCTTCCTTCAGATAGTACGGCTTTGGCTGAAGAAAAAAAAAAGCCTGAACCCGTCATAAATATTGAATCGACTGAAAAAGTAAATATTCCAGTTATTTCTCCCGTTCTGCCTGTAAAAAAAGTCGTTTTCGAACCTGCGGCCAGTGATTCTTTACTCAGTAAATTGATGAAGGAAATCAAGGAGGAAGAGAAAATGGAGGTCGATAGAGTAGCCGTTCCTTTAAATCAGGATTCACTTAATGCTTTTTGGGAGGATTATGTGATAAATATCCAACAAGATTCAACAAGGAATCTTCTGAAATTGGTGTCACTACAATGGGAACCCGAGGGTACTATAAAAGCTATTGCTTCAACGGGTCTGCAGGAAAGTGCCATAAAACAGGAGAAATCTATGATGGATAAAATGAGAGCGCATTTTCGAAGAGCTGACTTGGCCTTTCATGTATTATTAATTAAAAATGAAGTAAGTGAGGTGCCCGTTGTGTCTAATAAACCGCCTACTTCACGAGAATTATTGTCTCGTTTTCATGCAGTTAATCCAGATATAAAAGAATTTGCCGAGCGCCTCTCTCTACATTTAGAGGAGGATTAATTTCCCCGTATTATGTCTATTACCGATGGTCAATCCTATTTTGATGCCGTTTTTCTACAGCTGATTAAGCAGCTAAATATATCTCAAAAGGAGGCCGTTTCTACTTTGGATGGCCCAACTTTAGTGCTCGCTGGTCCGGGAACAGGTAAAACCCAGCTGATTGCTGCCAAGGTTGGCAAAATATTAATGGATTCAGACACGCTTCCCCGAAATATTCTTTGCCTTACTTTTACCGATGCAGGGGTGAATGCTTTGCGAAATAGATTGGTTCAATATATTGGCCCTGAGGGACATAAAGTGCAAGTGCTTACTTTTCATGCCTTTTGTAATCAGATTATCCAACAAAATAGATACCATTTTGGTCAAAATAATCTTGAACCTATTTCTGATTTAGAAAGGATCGATATTATTAGAATGATTTTGGATGAATTACCCTGGGATAATCCACTTAAAAAAGGGTATGCCAATGCACATCAATTTGAGCGGGAATGGCAGTCGCTTATTCAATGGATGAAAAAAGAAAATTATAAGTCAGCCGATTTGATAGAAAAAATAGATGAGTATTGTGATCAAATGCCTTCCCTGCCCGAATTTAAGTACAAGCGTAAACAAGGCACATTTAATGTCGGTGATCTCAAGGAAGGTTTATATCAGGATTTTTTACAAAAATATGCGAGATTAAGGGAGGCCGTTCGTCTGTTTGATGTTTATGAACAAGAGAAAAACCTCAGACACAGGTATGATTATGAAGATATGATTCTTTGGGTTTTAAAAGCATTTCAAGACAAACCTTATTTTTTAAGCCTCTATCAGGAACAGTTTTTATATGTTTTACTCGATGAATTCCAAGATACTAATGGAGCGCAATTTGAATTGGTTCAGACTCTTTTAAATTATTGGGACACCCCAAATTTATTCATTGTTGGCGACGAAGATCAATCTATTTATGAATTTCAAGGCGCAAGAATTAAGCATTTACAAGATGTTAAGGATAAATATGGCGACGACTTACATTTGGTTCAACTCAAGGAAAATTATCGCTCTACCCAAGGTATTTTAAATGCTGCATTTTCCTTTATTCAGAGAAATACCCTTACTTCTTCATTGAAAAATCAGGGAAATATTTCTCTACAACCGCTCATTGCAGCGTCTAATTTGCGACAAATCGATTCGACACCTAT
>JBMLQR010000139.1:6764-10905 GCA_049241465.1 Saprospiraceae bacterium
CTGTTGTACCATGCTCACTGGGAAATAAATATGTCTGATATTGGAAAGTTAAATAAGATTAAAGTAGCATCTGATCTTTCCTGGCATAAAATAATGACAGATGAAACCATTTGGGCGTCTATTGGGCTTGAAAATAGTCAGCCTGTAAAAAGGGCATATCGTTTTTTTCAAGATGCTTTAAAACAAGGGCTTAATAAAGCCTTGCCTGCTTTTTTAGAATATATTATCAATAAATGTGGCCTGCTGAAAGCAACATTAAAACAAAAGGATAGTATTCTTCAGGTGCAAATTTTGAACACGCTGGTGAATTTTTGTGAAAAATCAGTGGAAAGGGAACCGAATATTTCTGTGATTGACTGGATGTTGATGATGGACCGTATGCAAGATAATCATTTAGCTATTTCTCTGGAAATGCCTCAGGTTTCTAACGAAAGCGTTCATCTTTTAACTGCGCACAGAGCGAAAGGACTCGAATTTGAGTATGTGTTTATGTACGACTGTGTCCAATCGGAATGGGAGGGAAAATCGAATAATACTGGCGTCTTTTCTTTTCCACCTACCTTGAAAATGGAGCCGGAAACCGACGAATTGGAAGCGTCGCGTCGTTTATTCTATGTCGCAATGACGCGTGCATCTCAATTTTTGCAAATTGGTTTTGGAAAGGAAAATACAGTGGGAAAGCCAAGAATGCCTACCCTTTTTATTTCGGAATTACTGGAAGATAAATTAGTTCATTTTGAAAAAAGAACGGTTCAGGAGGAATTCCTTCAACAAATGCAGGTAAATAGGCTGAAACCAACTGTTCTTCCTCCTTCTTTCAGACCCGATAAGGCTTTTATTGAACATACGCTGGATTCCTTTGCCCTCACCGTGTCCAGTTTGAATAGATATCTTGACTGCCCTCTTTCTTTTTTTTATAGAGATATTCTGGGTATTCAGACCAGTAAAAATGCTTCCTCCGCTTTTGGAACGGCTATTCATGAGGCTATATCAGACTGGAATTCTAGCCTGAAATTTTCAAAAGATAAAAATAAAGAGGCTAAAAAATTACATGACCTTTTTGAAAAAAAACTGAAAAAATCGATATCCTGGTTTTCAAATAATGCCTGGGAGGGCTATTTAATGAGAGGTAAAGCTTGTTTAACTGATTTTTTAGCCTCTTGCGATCTGGAAAGTTTGAGCCAATCCAAGCCTGAATTAAAAATTCATTTTATCGATGAAGCTGGCTTCAAAATTAAAGGTGTGACAGATAGAGTTGACTATCTGAAAGGGGGAAAAGTACATTTAATAGACTATAAAACGGGGAAACCTAAGCGAAATACCTTTCAAAAGCCTTCATGGAAGGGCGTTTCTCCTTACGGGGGCGTTTATTGGAGACAGCTTGCTTTTTATCATCTTTTGTTTGAAGGGCATAATCAAGATGGATTGTTGGTGGAAGAGGCAAAATTAATTTTTTTAGAAGAGGGTCTTTCCAGCGCTTCTCGTGAAGTTGTTATTACACTGGATTCCAATGATTTGGTAGCTTTTAAAAATCTAACACAAGAGGTAAATGCCAACATTCAGGCACATGACTTTTACAGAGGTTGTGGACAAGCTACCTGTGTTTGGTGTAATTATCTTAAAAATGAAATTTTGCCAGACCAGCTGGAAAATCCGGATCATTTATTTCTGGACGATGGTCCTTATCTTTGAGGTGGGATTTTTTTAAATCAACGCTTAAACTTCGGTAAATTATTTCCAATATTACAATTATTCCTATTTTGAGCCTTTAATTAATCAATATGAAAAATATATCCCTTTTTCTACTCCTTTTTCTGTCATTTAGCTTGACTGTTAATGGACAAACTGCGTTGGAAAAGTTAGAAAGTAAGATTAACGCTGAATTCAAGAGGTCACCTGGCTTATTTTGTCTGGCTTTTAAGGAAATTGGTCAGCCGCAAAACCAGTTGATGATTCATGCTGACAGTATCGTTCATGCCGCCAGTACGATGAAAACGCCTGTGATGGTAGAAATATTCAATCAAATCGAACAAAAAAAATGGAAATTGAGTGATTCTGTCCTTGTAAAAAATGAATTTTCAAGTATTGTAGATGGTAGCCCTTATAAAATGGAGGTAGATGAGGATTCAGAAGGTCAGTTATACCAAAAGATTGGTGGAAAAACAACGCTATATCAATTGATTTATGACATGATTACCTATAGCTCTAATTTGGCAACCAATATTTTAATTGAATTGGCGAATGCTAAAAAAGTGACTCAAACTTTAAGGGAAATAGGAGCAAAAAATATCCAGGTTTTGAGAGGGGTGGAAGACCAGAAGGCGTATGATTTAGGACTGAATAATAAGGTAACAGCCAGGGATTTGATGTTGATTTTTGAAAAATTAGGAGAGGGAAAATGGATCAGTGAATCGGCTTGTATTCAGATGATTGAAATATTGAAGCAACAGCATTTTAATGAATTAATCCCGGCTTTATTACCCAAAGAGGTGATTGTGGCCCATAAAACAGGTTGGATTACTAAACATAGTCATGATTCGGCATTAATTATATTGCCCGACGGAAGAAAATATGTGTTGGTTATTCTTAGTAAAGGATGGGAATCAAATGATTTGGCCACAGAAATAATGGCAAATTCTTCGAAGTACGTTTATGATTATATGGTAGGTTTATCGAATTTTAAAAAATAAAACATGGCAACCCCGCAGTCTGTAGCATTTCATACCTTAGGATGTAAATTAAATTTTGCAGAAACCTCCGCTTTGGGTCGTCAATTTGAATCAGCTGGCTTTCAAGAAAGGCGTTTCACCGATCATGCCGATATTTATGTTATCAATACTTGTTCAGTAACCGATTTTGCCGATAGAAAATGCCGAAGGGTCGTTCGTCAAGCATTAAAACAAAATGAACAGGCATTTATTGTTGTTGTAGGTTGTTATGCGCAGCTGAAACCGGAAGAAATAGCAGCAATTCCAGGCGTTGATCTGGTATTGGGAGCAGCTGAAAAGTTTCGGATGCTGCCGTTTATTGAGGGACTGAGTAAATCGACAGGAAAAGGGATGGTTCAGGCCGGAGAGGTGAGTGAGGTCGTCGATTTCGTCAATGCTTTTTCTGTAGGGGATCGTACCCGTTCTTTTTTGAAAGTTCAGGATGGTTGTGACTATAAATGTACCTTTTGTACCATTCCCCAAGCGAGAGGAAAAAGTAGAAGTGATACCGTGGAACATGTCGTCGCCAATGCCAGGGAAATAGCAAACAGAGGGGTTCGTGAAATTGTATTAACGGGAGTAAATATAGGTGATTTTGGAAATGGAACGGCAGTTATTGAAGGGATGAAGCCGCGTAAAGAGGCTCTTTTTGCTGACCTCATCCGGGCTTTAGACGAGGTGGAAGAGGTATCGAGATTTCGCATTTCCTCCATTGAACCAAATCTTTGTACTTCGGAAATCATTGAATTTGTAGCAAATTCCCGTCGGTTTGCCCCTCATTTCCATATTCCGTTGCAGTCCGGAAATAACAAGCAATTGCGTGAGATGAAACGCAGATATAAAAGGGAATTGTATCAGGAAAGAGTGGCGGAAATTAAAAGATTAATGCCCCATGCCTGCATTGGTGTCGATGTCATCGTCGGATTTCCAGGCGAAACAGAAGCCGATTTCGAGGAGACTTACGCCTTCATTTCTTCTCTTGATGTAAGTTACCTGCATGTTTTTACCTATTCCGAAAGGGATAATACCCCAGCTGCCTCCATGGCAGACATAATTCCTGTGGAGGAAAGAAGAAGGAGGAATGCTTTGCTGACCAGCTTGTCTGAACAAAAGAGAATGATGTTTTATGATCAACATCTGGGGCAATCCCGTCCCATTTTATTTGAAAAGTCAAAAACGTCAGGTAAAATGTCTGGCTTCACAGATAATTACATAAAGATTGAAACAAAATGGAAAGAGGAATCCCTCAATTTTATAGAAAGCCGACCATTGCTTCGCATCAATAAAGCAGGTTTGGTGGAATGTTGAGAAGACCTTGAATTTATCCTGTCATTGTTTTTGAATCACGGATTTTAAGGATTATTGGATTTCACAGATTATTGAAAAACGTCTTCGTTTTGGATAACGGGCGCTGCAGCATGAAATTAAAAAAA
>JBMLQR010000139.1:11005-12855 GCA_049241465.1 Saprospiraceae bacterium
TTGAGCTCGGAATAAATTATATGCCTTAATAGCATTTTCTATATTTTTACGGGGATGAATGGCGCCGTAATAGAAGAAGTAGGTTGAGGATGTAGGTATTTTATGGTTCATTGGCTCAAAATCGTTCGTCAGTATATTTCGGCTACCATTATAAATAACACTTATTTTAGATGGATGTATTCCATATTTAGTTTGAATATCTTCTTTTACAAAATTCGACACAGTGAAAATGTGGTTCGCTTTTTTCAAATACATAGGTGTGAAAATCCTATAAAAATGGTAAACCAAAAAAGGAATCTGTTTAGGAAAAGCAAGGAAAGCAAGGTCATGAACGGTTAGAAAAGCAGGTATATTAGATCTTAAACTGGTAAATCCATCATGAGAAAAAAATACATCGGCTTGCCATTTTTTTAAAGCTTTTGGAACAGCCCATTCAAACCAAATGAACCATAAAAATGGATGTCTTGCAGGAGGGGATATGACAACGGGTATCACATTTTTAAATGTCGTGAATACAGTGGAGTATGGTCGATCGAAAAATAAAATAAAAGTATGTTGAGGGTTTAATTCAATCATTCGCCGATATATTTCCCAACAGGAATAACCGATGCCCTCCATTTTACCCTCTATGAGAAATCGGGCATTCAATGCAATTCTCAACCTATTTATTATTTAATTATTTCGTAAATTTACAATCATTTTTTAATAAAATAAATTTGGACAATATGAATTCACATGAAATTGATTTTCAGATATTTGGGGAGGAAATGCAGTATGTTGAAATTGAATTGGATCCTTATGAAACGGTAATTGCTGAAGCAGGAAGTTTCATGATGATGGATTCAGAAATTAAAATGGCCACTATTTTTGGTGATGGTAGTCATCAAGAATCTAAAGGAGGTATTTGGGATAAGGTTTTGACAGCAGGAAAGCGACTACTTACAGGAGAAAGTCTATTTTTGACGGCCTTTACTCATGGTGGTACTGGAAAAAAGAGGGTGTCCTTCGCCTCTCCTTATCCTGGGAAAATTATTCCCCTTGATTTATCCAAATTTGAAGGTAAAATAGTTTGTCAAAAAGATGCTTTCCTTTGTGCCGCAAAAGGTGTCCATGTAGGTATCGAATTTTCTCAAAAATTAGGGCGAGGATTGTTCGGTGGAGAAGGTTTTATCATGCAAAAACTGGAGGGTGATGGAATGGCTTTTGTGCATGCAGGTGGCCATGTAACTAAAAAGGAACTCGCTTTGGGTGAAGCCCTTCTGGTTGATACAGGTTGTTTAGTTGCCTTAACCCGCGATGTACATTATGATATTGAAATGGTAAAAGGAATTAGGAATATTTTCTTTGGTGGAGAAGGTCTTTTTTATGCTCGTTTGGAAGGTCCGGGGACAGTTTGGATACAAACGCTGCCATTTAGTCGCCTGGCGCAAAGAATTTTCTCTGCCGCACCTCAAACTGGGGGTGGTGGAAAAGATGAAGGTAGTATTTTAGGTGGATTGGGAAATTTACTCGACGGCAGATAGATGTTAGCTGAGATATGAGGTTAGTGCCGAGTCAGCCAGTACTAACCTCATTTTTTTTGTGATGAAGACATTTGCAGTTTCAGCGACAATAATATTCTCCTTAACTACAACTTCTTTTTCAATTGCAACACTTCATCCCGATATTGAGCAGCTAAAATAAAATCTAAATCTTTTGCTGCGGCTCTCATTTTCTTTTCGACTTGAGCTATTTTGGTTTCTACCTGATCCCGATCCATATAAGCCATTTCAGGTTCAGCTACCTTATCGTTTGCATAATCGGCTGTTTTTGTTGGTCGTCCACCGCGGATATCCAGGATGGAACGTTGC
>JBMLQR010000140.1:0-7401 GCA_049241465.1 Saprospiraceae bacterium
AGGTCTGCCAACGAAAGATTCTGGCGTTTTCAATAACGGAAAGAATTAATACTTTCAATTCCTTGTTAAAAGGGGTATGGGTTTTCTCATACCCCTTTTTCTTTGGGTACTCTTTCTTCTAACTTATTCCAAAATAAAGGGATTATTCTCGATATAAATCCTCCAGGCGCATTTTGTAAAATGGTTATACCTATTTTTCTTTCAGGGTCTAAAGCAATTTCAGATCGGTATTGATTTACGTTTCCACCGTGATAATATAAGGTATTCTGATTGAACTCTAAAATTCTCCAGCCAAAGCCGTAACTAGCTTTTTCTAATTTCCCATCCCATGCGAAAAAGTTTGACTCGCAGGTACACATGTTTATTTGTGGTTTGAATATTTCGTTCATAGTACTGTCTGAAACAATTAATGTGCTCTTTGTTTGTAACATTTGCATCCATTTTCCCATATCAGTTATACTTGCATTGACGCCAGCGGCCGGCCCAACAGAGTAGTAACGGGGAGACAGGTTCGATCTTACGTATCCTCTTCTGTTCCTGGTATGAGGGAAGGCAATACTGGCGCTATTTATTATACCAGCATAAGAACCAGAGCTCGTATTCATTCCCGCAGGGTCAAATATCCACTCTTGAAGTAGCTGGCTGTAACTTCTTTTAGTAACCGATTCGACCACATTGGCCAATAATCCATAAGTGACATTTTGATAATCATAGTAGCTTCCAGGGGAATGCCTTAAAGGTACTTCTTTCAACTTCTGTACTATGAGGTTTATATCTTGTTCCTGGTCAAGCAAATTAGAGAAGGTATGTCTTGGTAAACCCGTTGTATGGCTTAGCAAATGTCTGACGGTAAGATTTTCTGTAGCTGAATTACTGTGTAATTGAAAATTTGGAAGGTATTTCTTCACCGGATCGTCCCAATGGATAAATCCACGATCTACTAATTTTCCCACAATAAATGGGGCAAATCCTTTAGATACGGAGGCTAGTCGAAAAACAGAAAGCGTGTCTAATTTTTTCCTCGTGTTCAAGTCGCTATAACCCCAAACCCTATTTTCTACCACTTCTCCATCTTTAACAATAGAGATAGCCATACCTGGTACCTGATTTAAGGCAAATAAGGAGTCAATAGACACTAAAAATTCATCAACCATTAGATTAAATGCGGAATCAACCTGCGCTTTTGTAGGGTTTACAGACGAATAAGTGTTATTTGAAAAAAATGGAATAAACCCGGTAACCTTATTAAATGGAATAAATAAGACCACACCGATAACCAAAAAGCCCATTCCGGCAATAAATTTTGTCATGATTCAAATAATTATATATTTGCAAGTATAGTAAACTTCCGTAATATGGTCAATATTGCGGATAAGTTTTAGTAGAAATGAAATTAATTGAATGCATCTTGTTATTTTTACAAAATGAATTTCTCTTCTAAACTTCTGGAAAATGCCGTTAAGGCTTTGTCAACCTTACCTGGGATAGGTAAAAAGACAGCGCTCCGATTGGCTCTTCACCTTATTAATCAACCTGAAGATCAGGTAGAAAGCTTTTCTCGTGCCATTGTTTCTATGAAAAAGGACATAAAACATTGCCAGGTTTGTTTCAATCTGTCTGATGATGTTATCTGCAGTATTTGCAGGGATCCATCCAGAGTGAAAAAACTTATCTGTGTTGTGGAATCTGTTCGGGATGTAATGGCCATTGAAGATACTAACCAATTTAGAGGGACTTATCATGTGCTTGGTGGTATTATTTCTCCTTTAGAAGGCATTGGGCCGTCAGCCCTCAATATTGATGGTCTGGTCAGCAGGGTGGCAAACAATGAGGTGGAGGAAATTATTATGGCTATCAGCCCCACTATTGAAGGTGAAACAACGTTGTTTTATTTATCCAAACAATTACAACCTTATCAGGTAAAGATCTCTACTATTGCCAGAGGCGTTGCCTTTGGGGGCGAACTCGAATATGCAGATGAACTTACTTTAGGTCGTTCGATCATTTCCAGGGTTCCTTATTCATCTATTTCAGAAGATTAAAATGGACAAAACCCCCTTTGCTCATTCTATTTCTATTGTTATTGTAAATTATAATGTTCGGTTTTTTTTAGAACAAGCCTTACGTTCTGTCTTTAAAGCTACCGCTAATCTTTCCGTTCAAGTCTGGGTAGTAGATAATGCCTCTTCTGATGATTCCATGGACATGGTAAAACAGAAATTTCCAACGGTTCAAATCATTGAAAATAAAGATAATGTGGGTTTTGCCCGGGCAAATAATATGGCCTTAAGGCAATCCAATGCAGATTATGTCCTTCTCTTAAATCCAGATACCTTACTGGAGGAATCGTCCCTTAGTAAATGCTTTCATTTTATGGAAAATAACCCGAAAGCGGGCGCTTTAGGGGTTAGGATGATAGATGGTACCGGAAATTTTCTCCCCGAATCAAAAAGGGGGATTCCTACGCCCTGGGTGGCATTTTGTAAAACTTTTGGACTCTCCGCGCTTTTTCCTTCGTCTAAACAATTCAATACCTATCATCTGGGATTTCTTTCAGCGTTTGAAACGGCTGAAGCTCCCGTTCTTTCAGGTGCTTTTATGTTTATCAGAATGGAGGCCTTACAAAAAGCAGGTCTGTTAGATGAAGATTTTTTTATGTATGGCGAGGATATTGATCTCTCTGTTAGGATCTTACAGGCTGGATTTAAGAATTATTATTTTCCAGAAACAACCATTATTCATTATAAAGGGGAAAGTACGAGAAAGGGAACCGTTAATTATGTCAGAATTTTTTACCAGGCTATGATTCTTTTTGCTGAAAAACACTTTGCTGGTAAAAATAGAAGATTATACGTTTTATTGCTTTATACAGCCATCTATTTAAGAGCTTTTGGTACACTCATCGGTAGTTTCTTTAAAAAAACAGGTCTTCCTTTGCTGGATGGACTGTTAACTTATTTGGGTTTAGTAATCCTCCAATTTTATTGGGGTTGGTACCGTTTCTCCGATGAAAATTACTACGATGAACGTTTTTTCGTCGTAAATGCTCCTCTTTATGTTGTCATTTGGATTACCATGCTATTTTTTAGTGGCGCGTATGACAAAAAAATAAGTCCAAAATCAATTCTTTCCAGTCTTTTAATTGGAAGCTTGATTATTGCAGCTATTTATGGATTCTTTGAACCTGCTTATAGAAATTCACGCGCTTTGATTGTTTTGGGTACTTTATGGAGCGCTGTATCTATTGTTGGCAGCAGATATTTATTTTTTTCCCATTTCCGACGGGACTTTTTCAAACAGGGCAAAAAGCGGTTTTTAATCGTAGGCTCATTAAATGAAGGTCTGCGCACCCAAAAATTATTAGATGCTATTGGTTTTAACGCTTATGCCTTAGGTATCGTTTCTCCCTTTGAACTAAAAGCTGCCTCGTCACAGTTTCTTGGTAATATAAATGACTTAGACGATATCTGCCGTATTAATCAAATCGATGATATTATTTTCTGCTCTAAAGATGTAACCTCTACTCAAATCATGTATTGGATGAGTAAAATGGGCGGAAAGTATCAATTTCGTATCATGCAGGAGTCTAACGCCAGTATTATTAGTTCTTATTCTAAAAATGATCCGGGAGAATTATTTACTTACCGTATTCATTTAAATCTTGCCGATCCCCGTTTCCTAAAGCAAAAAAGATTATTCGACGTCATTATTTGTCTTGTTTATTTAATGTTGATTCCTTTTTTTATACTACTTCAACGAAAAAGTATCTCAAGAAGAATGGGTCAATGGTTAGCCGTTTTGAAAGGTGAACTAACCTGGATAGGCTACGGAAAAGGAACATTGCAAGACGAAAAGCAGAATCTACCAGCAATTCCTGATGGTGTTCTAACACTCTCTGACATATCGTATGCTTTTAATAAGGAAAACCCTTCGAAAGAAAAGGTATTGGGGGAAAATATTATTTACGCCCGACATTATACTATTAATGCGGACGTAAATAAGTTGTTTCAATATGTTTTTAGCCGTTTTAAATAAATACGGCGAATAGGAATGGAATTATTGGGAAAGAAGTTGTTCTCCTCCGGCAGCTGCTCCACCGCCTGCAAGTACCGCGGCAACAATGCAAAGAACAAAAACCAAAGCAGCTAAAACAATAGTCGCCTTTTCAATAAAATCAGCAGATTTAGCAGCGCCAAATAGTTGATTTGCCTGTGCACCACCGAAAGTAGCATCAACGCCGCCACCTTTTGGATTCTGGATTAAAATAACAACCATTAACAAAAGGCTGACAAATGCAATAAGAACAGTTATAAAGGTCATGCTAAATATTTTTTAAGTTTTCTATTTCAATTGCAAATAACGCACTTTTTTTAGGAAATATCAAAATTAATCGCTCATAAACTTCAATGGCTTTGTCAATTTGATTTTGTTGCACTAAAATTTTGGCATACGTCTCGCTCACTGGCATTGAATTTTCTTGAATACTGCGCTCCGCTTGTACCGAGGCTTCTTGAGCGGAAAGTCTAAAATGATTTATGGATACGGGTAGATGTTCAGGGAGACTTTTTTTATTTACGGGTTTGTTTTTATTCGCAAAGGGTGTTCCGACGGATTCGTTCCATGAAGAAAACAAATCTTTCGATGCAGGAAGTAACACTTCTTCCTCTTGTTGTTGTAACTGAGAATAGGGTGGTAGCGGAGGTGTTTTTACAGGAATAGCCGGATCCGTTTTTTTGTTTTCCGAAAAGGACTGCAACAAGTCATATTTTTTAGATAAATGTTTCCGGTCTATACTATACAGCGCAGCTGTTTGTAAATTTTTTTCATTTTCAAAATGATTTTCAAGCTGGCTTTTTTCCCATAGCATTTGCCTTATATTGGCGGCGTAGGGAAAATCATGCGTAAGCGTCTTTAGTTCCTGATAGGAAACCATTCTCAATCGAAGGGGATTTTCAATACACGCGATGAATAAATCGATATTCATTATCAGTTCGTTTTCAGTAATATGCGAAATTATGCATTAATTTTCAAATGAATCAGATAAATATTTTACCAGAGATGAAAGGGCTTGTTTTCTATGGCTGATTTTATTTTTTTGACTTTCTTCCATTTCACCTAATGTCCATTGGGATCCATTGGGTTTAAAAATGGCGTCATATCCGAATCCGCTGTTTCCAAGAGGTTCAAGACTGATTTCGCCCTCCAGAATCCCCTCAAAATAGGTTACTTTTCCGTTTTCATATAATGCTATGACCGTTCGAAAGCGAGCACGCCTGTCTGTTATTCCCTCAAGTAATTGCAGTAACTTTTTTTTATTCGCTTCATCGTCTCTCTCCGGACCGGCAAATCGGGCTGAAAAAACCCCGGGTTTCAGATCAAGGGCATAAACTTCAAGTCCTGTGTCTTCTGCAAAACAATTCAAATTGAATTTTTCTGCAACAAACGAGGCTTTTTGGCAGGCGTTTTCCTGAAGTGTAAAAAAATCTTCGGGAAGTTCCTCCTCATGGTCCAACGCGGGCGGCGATGAAACATCATAACTATCACGTAAGATCTCTTTGGCTTCTTTTAGTTTATTTTTATTCTGTGTAGCAAATAATAATTTTTTCAATGGCTATGTTTTTAAACAATGACTAATCTTGTTTTAAAATATTTAAGGCTGTCCAGAGTGCTGCCGCCTTGGGTCTGGTCGTTTGGTTTCTTTCTGCAAAAATATCTCCTAAGGGGTCAGCCCAAAGCCATTTATAACCCAAAAATGGAAAAACGGTGTAGGGTGGAATTTGAATATTCAAACTCAACAAATGAGGCTGGATACCAAATAGTAAAATCTTTTTCGTTGCTGAATGTTGTAAAAAATGACTCAAATTGATTTCAGTACCCGCAGGTAAATTCAGGTAGTGCGTATCCTCGTCCATTTGTACACCCAGGGCCGTTAAAATCTTTTGCAGATAAGGTGTTAGCTCCGTTTCTTCCTTTTCAGGACAGGAGAAAATAATTAAAAATTGCTTTTTGTTTAAGCCTCTAACTATTTTGTCAACTAATTCATTGTCAGGAATTTGATACACATCAAAATCAAAAAACTGGGTAGGAATGGCGTTTTTAGGGAACATCTTATTTCTGTTACAAACAAATTTGCGTAAATTAGCAAAAAAAACAACAACATGTCAACTGCCATAAAGGTACAACGAATTGATACTACCAAAATACATAACATTGATTTTTCTAACTTAACTTTCGGTGCTAGTTTTTCAGATCATGTTTTTATAGCTGATTATAAAAATGGAGAATGGAAGAACTTTAGGATTGAGCCATTTGGGCCTCTTTCCCTTTCTCCTTCTGCAATGGCTCTTCATTACGGACAAGCTATTTTCGAGGGTATGAAAGCAACGAAAGCGCTTGACGGAAAACCCTACTTGTTCAGGCCGGAACAACATGCGAAAAGATTAAACAGGTCGGCGGAGAGATTATGTATGCCTTCCTTACCTGAACAGGTTTTTATCGATGGTCTGCAGGCCTTAATTTCTTTAGACCAGGACTGGATTCCTACCATTCAAGGGAGTTCTCTTTATATCAGACCGTTTATGTTTGCCACTGATCCCTTTTTAGGGGTAAGACCTGCAAGTGAATATACATTTATGATTATAACCTGTCCCGTTGGGCCTTATTATGCTCATCCCGTTAAATTGCTGGCCGAAACAACTTATGTTCGCGCAGTAAAGGGGGGTACAGGAGAGGCGAAGGCAGCGGGAAATTATGCAGGCAGCCTTTTACCAACTAAATTAGCCCAGGAAAAGGGTTATGATCAGGTTATGTGGTTAGATGGCGTTCATTTCGAAGAAATTCAGGAGGTCGGTACCATGAATTTAATGTTCGTTATTGATGGTAAAGTGATTACGCCTAAAACAGATGGAGCTATCTTAAAGGGAATTACCAGAGATACTATTTTACATATTTTAACCTACATGAATATCCCTTTCGAAGAGCGGTTGATTACTATATCTGAAGTATTAGAGGCCAATAAGAATGGATCGCTAAAAGAAATATTTGGTGTCGGTACTGCCGCTTTAGTGGTACCTGTCAAAGAGTTGACTTACAAAGATGAAACGATTCTCGTCGAAGCGCCGACAGCTTCCTCTATTGGGTCTATTTTGAAAAAAGAAATCGAAGATCTTAGAGCAGGTACTGTAGCTGACACAAACGGTTGGCTGGTGCCCGTCGTTGGCATATAACTTGTTTAATTTATGACCCTACGGCGGAGTGTTAGGAAGATGGAGGGGCTATTGCCTCTGACTAAGCTTGTCGACGGGCTAAACGATGCCGCCAGGGGCTAAAGAGGATATGTGGATATTTGTGCCGCCAGGGGCATGATGGTTTATAGACGTGTGACCCCAGAGGGGTCATGGA
>JBMLQR010000140.1:7501-16079 GCA_049241465.1 Saprospiraceae bacterium
TTTTGAAGTATTTTCTCGATGGAATGATTGACTTCCGCCGTCATTTTTGGTAATAAATCTATGGAAGATAGTGTTTCTTTTAGTTGAACTACTTTTGAAGCGCCTAAAATCGCAGTGCTCACATTTTTATTCTGGATACACCAGGCTACGGCTAATTTGGCTAAGGAGGTATTTAACTCAAGGGCTAAATTGTTTAACCCGCGTATTTTATCTAGTTTTTCTTGTGTTAAACTCCTGGTTTTTAACCATTCTTCCCCAGGTAAATCCATGCGTGTACCTGTTGGAATTTCCTTTAAATACTTGTCAGTCAGTGTACCAGAGGCAAGAGGCGACCAAATAGTTGTGCCCAGTCCTACGGTGGTATAAATAAGTTTATACTCCTCTTCTACTCTGTCGCGGTGAAACATATTGTAGTGAGGTTGTTCCATGGTTGGTCCAATCAAACGATATTCTTTTGCTACCATGTGAGCAGCCATTAATTCCTGAGCTGACCACTGAGAAGTTCCCCAATAAAGTATTTTACCTTGCTGAATGAGCTGATTCATGCTCCACACAATCTCTTCCATGGGCGTATTTTTGTCTGGTCTGTGACAAAAATAGAGATCAAGATAATCAAGTTGCAATCTTTTTAACGCGGCATGACAAGCCTCAAAAATATGCTTTCGGCTCAATCCTGTTTGATTGGGACCCTTTGGACCGCAACCAAAAAATACCTTACTTGAGACAATATAGGATGTTCGATCCCAGGCCATTTTTTTGAGAATATTTCCCATAACTATTTCCGATTTCCCTTCAGCATACCCCTCAGCATTATCAAAAAAATTGACACCTTGATCGTACGCTTCAATCATAAGTTCTTCGGCAAGTTCATCTGAAATTTGGTTGCCAAAAGTGAGCCAAGAACCGAAGGATAACAAGCTAACTTGTAAGCCTGAACGGCCTAATCTTCTATATTCCATATAATATATTTTAAAAAGTATAAACAAATTGAAGGCCGGGCATTTTTACCTTTATACTCAAATCATCACTTATGTCAAAATTCTGTAAGTGAGCATCCACAAATGCTTCTATGGCGACGATACCATAAACAATAACTACCCCAATATAGCTTGTTTGGGTGTTTTTATCATATTTATTTCTCAAATTTCTAAGGGCTTCTGCGCTATTTATTTTTCCAGTAAACTCATGTGGTTTTTTGGCCAATTCTAATTCTAAGGCCGTTTTGAATCTTTTATAACGGGATTGGTTGAATTGCAGATAGGCGATAGAGCCACCAATAGCGGCATAAACAAAAGGTGTTTTCCACCAATTCCCATTGTAAATTTGACCGGATCCTGGAAGAATGAGAGAATAAAGAGCTGATTTTTTAGGATTTGGTGGCGATTTTATTTTTATGCTATCAAGTGAAGAGCTATCAATAACGATGGGTTTATTTACAGTAAGGGGAGTAACAAGTAAGGTATCTTGAGCATATAAAAAACCAAAAGAGGCGAAAAAAATGAAGAATAGGATAAAGAACCGTTTAATCTTCAATTTTTTCCAAAAGATTATTGAGATCATTGACATTTTGAAAAGGTATAATTATCTGCCCTCTGCCATCCTCTCTAAGTTTGAGTTGAAGTTTACCATTGCCAAAAAACGCCCGAAATTGCTTTTGAATAAAATCGTAATCGTTAGGTAAAGGGAGTTCAATTTTTTTAGGTTCAGCGTGTTGAAACTGCTGAATTAGTTTTTCAAGAGCCCTAACAGAAAGTTCGTCCGATAAGGTTTGTTTAAATAAGGTGGACTGCCAGGCAAAATCTTCAACACCCGCTAGGGCTTTTGCATGCCCCATAGTCAGTTTTTTATCTTTAATTGCCTGTTGGATTTCAGGAGAAAGACGTAGTAATCTCAAATAATTTGTGATAGTACTCCTACTTTTTGTTTTACCCGTCCTTTCCGCTAATTGTTCATCAGTTAAGCTGCATTCTTCCTTTAAACGTTGGAAGGAAATGGCTATTTCAATGGCATTTAAATCTTCGCGTTGTATATTTTCGATCAGAGCCATTTCCAGTAAAGCCTGGTCATTAGCCATTCTGATGTAAGCGGGCACCTCTGCAATTCCCGCAAGTTTCGATGCTCTAAGTCTTCTTTCTCCAGAAATTAACTGATAAGCATTTGAATGTAACCTTCTTACGGTAATGGGTTGTATCAATCCATGAATTCTTATAGAATCTGCCAATTCCTCTAAGGCCGACAAATCAAAATCGTGCCTGGGTTGAAATGGATTAACCTCAATCTGATTCAATGGAATCATTGCTATAGAATGAGATAACTCTTTGACCACAGAAACTGGGTCTTTCTGTACCTCATTATCTATATTTGTTAGTAAAGCACGGATGCCTAAACCTAATTCCTGTTTATGAAACAATTTTTTTGCCATGCTATTTCCTATTCCTGTTAGTATATCCTTTTAATATTAAATCAAACGGGCATATTCTCTGCGATTTGTGAATCTTTGTTTCTTGTGAGAAATTCTTGTGCTAAGTTTAGATAGTTTATAGCACCTTTACAGGTGGCATCCATTAATACTACAGGGGTATGCATATTTGGTGCTTCACCTATTTTAGCATTTCTGTGAATAATAGTTTGATAGACTTGTTGTGGAAAAATATCTCTGACCTCCGCAATCACAACATTGGCCAACCGTAAACGAGCATCATACATAGTGAGTACAATACCCTCAATAGATAGTTTGGGATTTAAATTTTTCTTAACTAATTGTATGGTTTCTTGTAGTTTAGCCAATCCCTCCAGGGCGAAAAATTCACATTGTACGGGAATTAACACGGTATCTGCAGCACATAATGCATTCACCGTTACAATACCCAATGAAGGTAAACAATCTATAATGATATAATCATAATCAGGACGAAGTTTTTCAACGACGGCTTGCATATAATATTCCCTGTTGGGTTGATTGACTAACTCTATTTCTGCTCCTACCAAGCTGATAGAAGACGGTAAAACGTGAAGATTAGGCGTATCTGTCTCAAAAATAGTTTCATACGGATCCACACCATTAAGGAGACAGTCGTAAATACTTAAAGTCACATCTGAGGAAAGTACGCCTACACCACTCGAAGAATTCGCCTGAGGATCTGCGTCTATCAACAGTACTTTTTTGTCTAGAATTGCTAAACTCGCAGCCAAATTTATAGCCGTTGTCGTTTTACCAACACCACCTTTTTGGTTAGCAATCGCCACTATTTTTCCCATTTTAACTCGAGTATTCCTTGGGTATTTAATAATAAAACCTAATTGTCACACAAAGATAACAATAATTAAACAGAGAAAATATAGTTTGGCAACAATATTAATGAACGGGAACTCTACTTAACATTCTTGCCTGAATACCTTTTGCTGATCTAAGTTCGTGCAGATCCATAATATATGGTCTCCAGGATGGGAATTCTGCCGACATTCGTTTTATGGCCGTTTCGGTGTCATTGGGGTTCATAAAGTCTTCAAATAACTGTTCTACACTATTTTTTACCTGCGGGTATTCTGTAATGCGATAATCAGTTGATTTGGACATTTTTGCCGCTACTTTTATGGCATCCTGCAGATTTCCAATTTTATCGACCAAACCAATGGGGATAGCATCCGATCCACTCCAAACTCTGCCTTGGGCTATGGCATCTACCGCATTTCGCGATATCTTTCGTCCATCACTCACTCTTTTAAGGAAAGTTTCATACATGAAATCAACTTGCTTTTGCATGATTCTACCTTCATCTTCTCCAATGTCGAAAAATACAGTTAAACCTTGGGAATATTTTCCTGTCTTCACCGTATCAAATGTAACGCCTACCTTGTCTTCCAACAAACCACCTACACTGGGGATAATTCTGAAGACCCCAATGGAGCCCGTAACGGTATTTTCCTCAGCCAGGATGCTGTCTGCCAAACAGGCAATATAATAGCCACCAGATGCTGCGTAATTCCCCATGGATACGACAAGGGGTTTACCTGTCTTTTTTAATTTTTTCAAGGCATACCAAATATTTTCAGAGGCCAGGGCACTTCCTCCTGGCGAATTAACTCTTAATACAACAGCTTTTACTCTGTCATCGCCAGAAACTTTTTCAATATCTTTTATGTAGGATAAATCTCCGATATTTCCCGGCGTGCTCTTACCATCAGCAATGGTACCTTCAGCATAGATTACGGCTATTTTGTCATCGGCACTATAATTTTTTGAAGGAGCATTGGCTTTATGGTAGCCAGCGAGACTAACAAAAGGAATCTTTTCATTTTCTTTAAAACCTAATTTCTTTCTAAAAATATCCATGACATCCTGACGATAAATCACCTCATCCACTAATCCGTGAATTTTAGCATTCTCAGGACTATCTGCTTTATAATTACCAACAATATCAGCTACTTGTGAAGGGCTCAATTTTCTTGAGGTAGCCACATCTTTCAGGAAGCTGGTATAAAAATCGTTCAATAGTTCGCGATATTGAAATTTATTTTCTGTACTTAGCTGAGTTAATCTATAAGGTTCTGTGGCTCCTTTGAATTTACCTGCGTAATAAATTTGCATTTTGACGCCAAGTTTATCCAATAGGTTTTTATAAAATGGAACCTCAGCTACCATTCCCCTTACTTCAAAAATACCTACTGGATTAGCATATACTTTATCGGCTACACTGGCCAGATAGTAATCGGATTGCATGTAAAACTTAGAATGAGCAATGATAAATTTACCACTCTTTTTAAAGGATACCAAAGCATCGCGCAATGATTTTACCGTGGCATACCCTGAAAATGAAGGCATTTCCATGTCCAGGAATATACCTTTTATTCTGGAATCATTTTTCGCATTCTCAATGGTTGCAACAATTTCATGCAAACCCAATAAATCGTCTCCTTTAATGGACTGAAATGGATCTAATTCTGCATTATTGGTTAACTCTGGAATCGATTCATTAAATGTGAGTCTTAATATGGTATTAGGCGTCAGTTCAGGAGGCGTATTTCCTTCGCTCGCAAAGGAAGCGGCAATAGCTATACCAATAAGAAGGATGGCAACTAAGGCAAGAAGAGTTCCTAAACAGGACGCAAACAATGTTCTGAAAAAATGTAGCATATCTGGCTTTTTTACAAATTTACAAACCTTATGGGCTAATTTCTTTACTTTTTTCGATGAAGGGCCTAAAAAATCCTATTTTTGTCAAAAATTATTAGTTTATGTCTCTAACTTCTACCCCTTTTCTTCTTTATGCCGACGAAAATGGAAACGTTTTTGAAGATACTTCTTTATATGCTCTGGGGCGTAGTGGTTGGTATGCCGATGAAGTTCCATTAGATGATTGGATTGAATTGCCCGATGGTGGTTCGCTTTACACCCTTCCCGATAGAATTCCCTACGGCAAAGATGTTGCGTCAGGTGAGATTAGGTTTTGTGACAAAGGAAATGCCGTAGCTGCTTTTATTCCCCCAGCTTATACGGGTTTATACCTCGCTACTTTCGACAGAAAGGAAAATGCGCCGGTTCTTTCTTTATTTTGCTATACCGCAGTGGGGTTTTTTAATGAAAAATTTTATGTTCCCGCCGTGCGCATTGAAGAGGATATCAGACAGGAATGTGCAGGTTTTGATGACCTTAGTGTTAAGGCAGGCGTTGAACTTTTTAGGAAATCCTACCCCAATAACCGTTTAGTTGAGCACCTGGCTTCTAATTGTGCCTTGACCTATACCTGTCCCGCTGCCAGGAATTATTTTATGGGCCGTTGGGAATGTCCAGTGCCTGTTTCTCCCGCTTGTAATTCCAATTGTTTAGGTTGTATTTCCCTTCAACCCGACGAAGAACCTATTGTTTCTAATCAGGAGCGTTTAAATTTTAAACCTTCGGTCCATGAAATTGTAGAGTTTACCGTCCCTCACCTGGAATCAGCTCCTTTTCCTATCATTAGTTTTGGACAGGGTTGTGAAGGGGAACCACTCCTCATGTGGGAAACGTTGGTGCCCGCAATAAAGGAAATTCGAAAGTTTACCGATAAAGGGAGTATTAATATAAATACCAATGGAAGTAAGCCCGATGCTGTTGAAGCGCTTTGTAAAGCTGGTCTCAATAGCATGAGAGTGAGCATGAATTCGGCACAACAGGCTATCTATACCGCTTATTACAGACCTAATAATTATACATTCGATGATGTATTGAAAAGTATCAAGGTCATGAATGACTTCGGCGGATGGACCAGTCTCAACTATTTCGTTTTTCCCGGAATGACCGACTCTCCCGAAGAACTCGATGCGCTCATTTCCCTTATTCAGAAAACCGGACTAAAAATGATTCAATGGCGAAATTTTAACATCGATCCCGATTGGTATCTAGGAAGAATTAATGTCGCCGATACCCCGGAATATATTGGTATTAAAAATATGATGACGCATCTTTCTGAATTATTTCCTCACCTCAAATTTGGGTATTATAATCCCGCGATAGAAAGAATAGAGGGTGATTTTAATGTACATTTTGCCCATTAGCGCTCAAAAGTATGATTGAAAAAGAGTTTAATTATATTCTGGATGCCTACCATCCTGAAAAATTTCGGAAGGAAGGTCATGCCTTAGTTGATTTGTTAGCGGATTACCTTAAAAACCTGGAGGAAAGACAGGAAGATATAAAGGTTTTACCTCACTTTGCTCCTGACGAGGCTTTTTCCCATTGGGAGAGTGAGCTCGAAAATCCCGGGACTAAAAGTTTGACAGATTTATTTTCTAAGGTGTTAAATGAGGGCATTCACCTTCATCATCCTGGTTATATGGGGCATCAAATCAATCCTCCCGCTCCCTCTGCAGCTTTAGGTGGTTTGCTCAATGCCTTCATGAATAATGGAATGGCCGTTTTTGAAATGGGTGTCCCTGGAACCTCTATGGAACGTGCCGTTATAAATGTGGTAGCCAGAACCTTTGGTTTTTCTGATCATGCAAATGGTCTGCTTTGTAATGGAGGTACTTTGGCAAATCTAACGGCTCTGCTTACCGCCAGAGCATGTATTTCGGCCTTTCCCGTTTGGAACTCAGGGAATATGTCTAAAATGGCACTCATGGTTTCTGAGGAAGCCCATTATTGTGTGGAACGGGCAGCGAGAATTATGGGTTGGGGTAGTGAAGGCATTATCAAAATTCCCGTGGATGACCAATATAAAATGAAGACTAATTTGTTGCCTCAATATTTGGAGGACGCTAAGTCAAAGGGTATTGAGGTTATCGCCGTGGTAGGTTCTGCCTGCTCCACAGCTACCGGTTCATTTGATAACTTAACAGAAATAGGTGCTTTTTGTAAAGCAAATAATATTTGGTTTCATGTCGATGGTGCTCACGGTGCTGCCAATGCTTTTTCTGAGGATTGGAAATTTTTGGTGGAGGGTATTGAAACAGCTGATAGCGTAGCTATGGATTTTCATAAAATGCTCCTCGCTCCTTCATTGGTTACCGCGCTCGTCCTAAATGATGGTAGAAACCAATTTAAAACTTTCGCCCAACATGCTCATTATCTTTGGGAAAATGATGCCTCTTTTGAATGGCATAATGTGGCTAAAAGATCTTTCGAGTGCACAAAATCAATGCTCAGCCTTCCCGTTTATACCCTTCTTTACCAGTACGGAACCTCTCTTTTTTCTGCCTATATAAACAGGGTGAATCATCTGTGCCAATACATTTTCGGTCAGTTAATGGCGAATAATAGCTGGGAAGTACCTGTTCCTCCTTCTTGTAATATTATCTGTTTTCGATTTTTACCCTCAAAATCTACCCGTTTAATTGACATTAATCACCTTAATAAGTATATTAGGGAACAAATAATCCTCGGGGGAAATTTTTATATCGTTCAGACGGTTCTTTCGGAAAATGTTTTTCTAAGATTAAGCATCACTAATGCCTTAACCACAGAAGCAGATTTGGATGCCTTGCTCGATACCGCAACGGGTTATGCAAATAAATATATAGCCATTTAATTCTTTAAAATGAGGTATCGTTCTGTGTTCTTTTATGTTTTTTTATTTCTTCTTCTTTCCACGCCAGGAAAAAGTCAGAAAAAGTGTGGGACTGAAACTAAACGATTTGAAGCGTTGGCCAGGAATCCTGGTCTGATAAAAGAAAGACAAATCATAGAGGAATTTACAAAAAATTGGATCGACAAGGAGGATGCAGCCAAATCGGGACAAACAGTGGTCAAAATTCCCGTCGTCGTTCATGTGGTCTGGAGAACTGCAGATCAAAATATTTCAGACGAACAGATCAAATCTCAAATTGATATTCTGAATAAAGATTTTAGAAAGCTGAATAGTGACGTCAATAAAACACCTGCTTTTTTCAAGAATCTTGTAGCTGACGTAGGTATTGAATTTTGTTTGGCTGCTCGCGATCCTGCTGGTATGGTTACTAATGGAATAACCAGAACAAAAACAACCGTTGTCGATATTGGAGATAAAGACAGATGGTTCACTACCTTAAGAGGGGGTAAAGATCCATGGAATAATAAAAAATATATTAATATCTGGGTTTGTGAAGCTGGTGAAGATTTATA
>JBMLQR010000140.1:16179-18993 GCA_049241465.1 Saprospiraceae bacterium
GAAGGTCAAAAAAAACGCATGAATGCCTCATTAAACGGATTCAGATCCACTCTTTTAGGCCAAACAAATTGCTCTTTATCAACTTCAACGGAAGATAATCTAATTGAAAATCAAATTCAGATTTATCCTAATCCTGCTTCCGGGTACCTTCAGGTTATTTCGAAAAATAGGTCGTCTGAAAAAACTTCTACTTTGTATCTATTCGATTTTATGGGAAGAATGCTTCAAAGCAAAACTTCCTTTGGTGCTTGTACCTTCGATATTGCCGGTTATTCTCCGGGTGTTTACTGGTTAAAGGTAGATGATAATCCCCAACCCTACAAAATAGTCGTTTCTCCCTAATGCACCGCTAATTTTTATGAATGAATCGTATTAAAAATTCATTTTCAGGGTTATTGCGTAAAGTCAGATTACTTTATGTAGCTGATTATCTAAGGTATTTTTTCGTGAAATACCAGAATAAAAAGGATAATGAGGCCTTTAAAGAGAAATTTCCCGACATAGTTTTACCTCCCGATTATTTAATGTATGAATCATTCAAATTAGATTATGCCAGTTATTATTTTGGTGGAAAAAAAACAGCTGAATGGGTTCAAAATATAACGAAAGAGTGGTTGCCAGAGGGAAATTGGGTGGTTTTAGATTGGGGATGCGGTCCCGGTAGGGTAATAAGACATTGGCCGGAAAATAATTTTACTTGTTTTGGCTCCGATGTGAATGATAAATCTTTAGATTGGTGTAAGCTTAATTTTCCGTCTATTCGGTTTTTACACCAAAAGATTCTCCCTCCTTTAGACATTAAAGAGGAAACATTCGATTTAATATATGGCATTTCTATACTGACTCACCTGTCCATGTCGGCTCATTTTTTATGGATAGAAGAGCTCGAAAGAGTATTAAAACCTGGTGGCTTATTATTCCTCACCACTCAAGGTAACGCTTTTAAGGATAAGCTTACGGAAAGCGAAAAACAAGATTTTGACCAAGGGAATTTGATTGTCAGAGGAGCTGTTAAAGAGGGGCACAGAACATTTTCCAGTTTTCACCCAGTTTCATTTATGGAAAAATTGTTCCATTCTTTTGTAATTTTGAAACATATATCCACTGAAAATGAGGGCAATGTTCAAGATGTTTGGATTGTTAGGAAGTTTTTTCACTAAAAAATGATATTATGAAAATCTTAACCGTTATGTTAAAAGGATTATTTATCCAGATACTATTTTTATTGCCTTTGACTTTGCCAGCGCAAACGCGCGGTATAGTTTGGGAATACCAGATTGTTACTGCGGTAGAAAGTGTTATTCCAGGGGGGCTGGGTAGATCTAGGCTTTTATTAAGTGACGATGGTGGAGTGTTGGAAGAGTATAAAATGGAAAACTTTTTCAGCTTATTGGGCATCAATTTTAAAAATATTAAGTCCAATGACCTTCTTGTCGTTCAAAAATTTAATGAATTAGGCGAAGAAGGTTGGGAATTAGCAAATACCGTTTCCGGTGTTTACAGTAAAAGTGATGTGAGTGTGACAGATTCTAAGTCGGGCGTTGGAACTTCCTCCAGTGGTGAGGGTATTTTTATAACAAGATATATTTTTAGAAGACAAAAAAGTAGATAACCATGAATCCAAAATGGTATTTTTGTGGTTTAATTTGATATAAAATAAATCGACAATGAGAAAATCAACCTTATTATTTTTCATGGCATTTGGATTAACAAGTACTTTGTTTGCTCAGTTTACCTTGCCTCAGTTGCCTTATGCCTATAATGCATTAGAGCAGGCCATCGATGCTCAAACTATGGAAATACATCATAGTAAGCACCATGCAGCCTATATTAATAATCTTAATAATGCTGTAAAAGGTACGCCGACGGCTGAAATGGCGATAGAGGACATCGTGAAAAATATTTCTAAGCATTCTATGGCCATTAGAAATAATGGTGGCGGGCACTTCAATCATTCCCTTTTTTGGAGTATCCTAACAGGTGAAAAAAACACAACGCCTAATGCTGGTCTCCAAAAAGCCATCGAAAAGCAATTTACCTCTGTAGATAGTCTCAAAAAATTAATGAATGTTGCAGCGGCAACCCGTTTTGGATCAGGTTGGGCCTGGCTTATTGTTACCCCTGATAATAAACTGGCTGTTTGTTCTACGCCAAACCAAGATAATCCTTTGATGGATATTGCTGAAGTAAAAGGTACGCCTATTTTAGGTATCGATGTTTGGGAACATGCATATTACCTGAAATACCAAAATAAACGCCCTGATTATCTGGCCGCTATATGGTCGGTTATCAATTGGACAGAAGTAAGCAAAAGATACGATGCTGCTATGCCTCCTAAAAAAAGTATCTGGGAGCAATGGCCTACCTTGAACACTTTCCATGGTGTAATGGCCAGTACTTTTCACCCAAGCGAAGAGGGTAATTTAAAGCCTATTAAAGCAAGAAGTGCTGAAATGGTTACTAAAGCCGAAGCACTGAATGCTCAGGCTTACCCTGATGATTACTCTACGCCGGCTATTAAAGATGCCGTAGCAAGACTCATTTCCGGAAGTAAAGAATTAGATGCTCTGGTTAAGAAGAAGTCTAAAGACGCTGTTTTAACTCAAAAATTAACAGCTCTTCATGATGTTTTTCATGAAATTGTTGGTCTCTGCAAGGACAGTCATTAGATACATGTGACCCCTCTGGGGTCAGGCAAATATAAATGACCCCAGAGGGGTCACATGTTTATTGCATTTTTGCCGCCAGGGGCATAATGGTTAGATACATGTGACCCCTCTGGGGTCAGGCAAATATAAATGACCCCAGAGGGGT
>JBMLQR010000140.1:19093-20664 GCA_049241465.1 Saprospiraceae bacterium
TTAGATACATGTGACCCCTCTGGGGTCAGGCAAATATAAATGACCCCAGAGGGGTCAAACGTTTATTGATTTATTGATTTATTGATTAATAAGTAATTCCATTGGTATCGGAAAGTTGTATAGTAATATTTTCCTTAAATTTCAACCTATAGGTGTTTACCAAGTGTAAAATCAGATCAACATCCGTGCTTTGGTTTCTAAGTATTGGTAAGGTGGATACATCGGCTGGGGTATCTCTAAATTTTATTATCTCATTTTGAACGGTAAAGTATCCATACTCACCGTCGTCTAAAAGATTATTTTTTGTTAGCTTTTTTAAATCTTCGATGAACACTCTGGCAGTTGCTGCATATTCAGGTTTATAGGAAATAGTGCCCCAAAGAGTACCTGAAGGTATTTGTTTTAATTCTTTTTGAATCAAGGATATGCCATGGGTACTTTCAAGAATCAATTGATAATTACCTTTTGAAATGGAAAGTTTTCCAGGATTGCGGATAATATTTTGAATTTTTATATCAATAGGCCAAGAACCTTCGGAAAGACTTTGCGCAGTCTCGGACCCTTTAGCTATCGCAGCATTACCAATACAATCACTATTTTTTGCAATGCCATCAATATTGAGAGAAAGGAGAGAAGAGCTTTGTTGCCAGGACGTTTTTACGGTGTAGTTTCCACAAGGTTGATTTTTTATAGTACTCACCTCAAATTGTAGGAGACGACCTGATTTAGAAAATTTTTCCACATAACCAATTGCAAATTCCCTTTCAATATTTGCAACAATAATAGTAGGTTCTAAAACTTCCTTCTTACAGGTCGTCAATCCTGACACAATAAAAAATAACAATATTATTCTAAGATGCATATTCATTTTTGTTTTATTGAAACGACATGAATGTAAAAATGCTGCCTTATAAAAATACATATTTATTAAAATTTATCTGTAGTTGACCTAAAGTCCCTAAGCTTGCTTATTTTTACATTTGATTTTGAATAGCAGAATTTATTTAAACAACAATATGAAATTTATAAGAAATTTTTGTGTCATTGCTCACATCGATCACGGAAAGAGTACGTTGTCTGATAGATTAATGGATTTCACACATACCATTGATAAACGTCAGATGAAAGACCAGGCATTGGACAGTATGGATCTTGAAAGAGAGAGAGGCATTACCATAAAAAGTCATGCCGTTCAGATGTATTATCCTCATGACGACGGTAATAGGTACACCTTTAATCTTATTGATACTCCGGGACACGTTGATTTTTCTTATGAGGTTTCCCGTTCCATCGCTGCTTGTGAGGGCGCTTTACTACTTATTGACGCTACACAGGGCATTCAGGCGCAGACTATTTCAAATCTTTATTTAGCCATTGAGCACGATCTGGAAATTATTCCTGTCCTTAACAAGGTGGATATGGAAAATGCTAATATTGAAGAAGTATCTGACCAGATAATTGACTTGATTGGTTGTAAGAAAGAGGATATTATCCTGGCCAGTGGAAAAACAGGCATTGGTGTTCCTGATATTATGAAAGCGGTAGTGGATAGAATTCCCTGCCCTAAAGGT
>JBMLQR010000141.1:0-4759 GCA_049241465.1 Saprospiraceae bacterium
CTTTTTGTGTTTACATTTCCAGCTGTTGGTGGAGGAATATCTTTTGCTCTAACAGGTTCACCGTAATAATCGGGATGCGTAGGCTGATTGTTAAAACCTTCGTACCAACTTAATTCGAGCGCTGGCAAATTATTCCTTTTTGGAAATTTAAAAACCAAGGTTGATTCCTGAGGAAAAATAAAAGGAGAGTGTCCTTGCATAAAGGAAGGATTTACCTCATTTGGCAATCCTAATTTTAAAAATTCATGGGCAGTATCAATCAAGTGAGCACCCCAATCGCCTAATGCACCATTACCAAATTCAAACCACGACCTCCAATCGCCATTAATGTACCCCTTATTATAAGATTTAAAAGAAGATGTAGCGAGCCATGCATCCCAATCGAGTGATTCAGGAACGGGCTGTTCTGGCAAAAAATCTGAAACTTTCATACCGTGCCATCTTCTTCCATTATTCATGAAAGCGGTAATACGAGTGACATCCTTAATGATGCCAGCCTCTGTCCATGCCTTAAATTGGAAATAATTTTCATCGGAATGCCCCTGATTACCCATTTGACAAGCTACCTTATATTTTTTTTCAGCCCTCATCATAAGCTCAACTTCCTGAAAAGTATGAGCCATGGGTTTCTCTACATAAACATGTTTACCCTCTGACATGGCCAGCATTGAGATAGGAAAATGCGAGAAATCAGGGACACCAGCAGTAATAGCATCGAACTTATTTCCCATCTTATCAAATAGGACCCTGAAATCTTGAAATTGCGGAACATCAGGAAAAAGTTTAATGATTGGCAGTGTGTGGGGTGCCCCCATGTCAGTATCACAAAGGGCAACAATATTCACCAAGCCTGTTCCATGTAATTTTTTTATAATATCTGCCCCCCTATTTCCAATACCAATACAAGCCAAATTTATTTTCTCACTGGGGGGAATATGACCCCATCTTTTCCCTAACAGGAAAGAGGGAATAATTGATAATCCAGAAACAACGGTGAAGGCTCCCCCACTTTTTTTTAAAAAATCTCGTCTTATCATTTTGATATATTACGTTAAAAACGTTAATATACAAAAAAGCAAAGAAATTTAAAACAAGAATAAGCCCAAATAAAGGATTATTTTACAAATACAACCTCATCAAAGGGTACTCTATGGCGTTCACCCCAGATTCCCTTTTCAGTACCTTTTCCAACAGCAACAACCATATTAATTTCCGCTATTCGAGGTAAATTGAGCGCTTTTCGAACCCGAACTTCGTCGAAACCTTCCATTGGACAGGTATGATACCCCTCTGCAGCTATGGATAACATAAAAGTTTGTGCGGCAAGCGCACATGATTTTTGAACAATGATGCGCTGTTGAGCTGAACCTCCCATTCTAACGAAGGGCTTAGTTATGCTCATAAAAAAAGAAATGCTCTTTCTTAAAAAGGAATAGATACCAAGAAAATCGTAGCCATAAGCAATGGGAAGCAACTTTTCATAGTATTGAATCATTCGTTTCTGATACTTATCAGGTTCGCCAACCACCTGTCTTTTAATCTGGTCTGCATTCCATTTTGCTCTTTCCTTCCATAAATCTCTTCTTGTAACAAAAACCACTAAATGTTTGGCTGATTTTGCTGCATATTGATCAAGACACAAAGGTTGAAACCTCTTTTTTTCCTCTTCAGAACGAATCCAAAAAAAAGACCACAATTGCATATTACTGGAATTAGGAGACAAAATAGCTCTTTCCAAACTCCTTTTAATCACCTCATCAGGTACTTCCACATCAGGGTCAAAACTTCTATTTGACCTTCGCAACTGTACAATCTCCTCAAATTCGGAACCCAACATAGACTAATTATTTTACTGATTAAAATGATTCTACCCCATTTACTGTGGTATATTTAAAACTAATTTTTTTATCGGGAAAAACTATTTTAAAAGCAGATTGGCACATTAAAGTAGCTTCATGAAAACCACATAAAATAAGCTTTAGTTTACCAGGATAAACATTTATATCACCAATAGCAAAGATGCCAGGAATATTCGTAGAATAATCGAAGGTATTTACCTCTATCGCATTTTTGTCAATCTGAAGACCCCAATCAGCCATAGGACCTAATTTGGGCGACAATCCGAAGAGAGGTATGAAATGATCCGTTTCCTGATGAAAAACTCCTTTTGATTTGCTTTCTATCTGTACAGCATCTAAAGCACCATTACCCCTTAATCCTACAATCTGCGCATCAGTCAATAAATTTAATTTCCCCGTTTGAGCCAGATGAAAAACTTTTTCAACAGAATCGAGTGCACCTCTAAAGTCATTTCTCCTATGAATTAAAGAAACCTCCTTAGCTACATCGGTAAGAAAAATACTCCAATCCAGGGCAGAATCTCCTCCACCCGCGATAACCACTCTTTTATCTCGATAAAATTCAGGATCTCTAATTATATACTCTACCCCTTTATCTTCATAAGATTCAAGATTTTCTAATGGTGGTTTTCTTGGTTCAAAACAACCTAAACCACCAGCGATAGCAATCACAGGAGCTTTTATTTTAGTCCCTTTATTAGTAGTTAATATGAACGAGCCATCTTCTTGTTTTTCCAGACTTTCTGCTCTTTCCCCTAACGTAAATCCAGGACTGAAAGGAGCGATTTGCTCCAATAATTTGTCAATCAAATCTCCCGCTAGAACAGAGGGATAACCAGGGATATCATAAATTGGTTTTTTAGGATAGATTTCCGTCAATTGACCGCCCGCCATTGGTAAAGCATCTATCAGATGACACCTCATTTTTAATAAACCAGCTTCAAATACGGTAAAAAGGCCAACGGGACCAGCTCCAATAATGAGTAAATCAGTCTGAATCATCTGTTTTTTTTATTTGAGCGCAAAAATAAGGGCAATTAGCTTAGAAAGAAACGAATTACCCTGTTTTTTAATAATAAATAGCAAGAGACGGCTGACCAATCTCTTGCTATCAATAATATAAAAGAAAAAAAGAATTAATGTTTAATAATTCGCTCGGTAATAGGATTTCCATAACCAGAAATAATACGTATAGCATAAACGCCTGGCGCAAGGTCTTTAATATTCAAAGCTCTGGAGGCTGCCGGGCCGGGAGGAAAAAACCAGTCCCTAACCTTTAGTCCGTTGGCATCAAAAATAGATATTTCAATGTTATCCTGTGTTACAAAATAATACTCTACATGTAAAATATCTGTAACTGGATTTGGGAAAACCATCATTTTCATGTCCGGCTTATCCATTAACATTACCTTTTCTACATTAGAGGGTAACATGGTTCCGTCTTCCTGTTTCATTTTAACCCTATAATAATGTAAACCCATTTTGTCAGGTTTATCAACAAATTCAAAATATTTCATACTTTGAACCTCCATGACAGGTAATTTCTTATCGGTTAATCTCTTAAAATTAACACCATCCATCGATCTTTCTATCGTATAGGTAGGAATAAAGGCCGATGTTTTACTACGCCATGACAATTTTACATCAAAACCAGGCATAACTTCTGCCTCAATAGACATCGTTTCCACATCATTTACCGAAGGGCAGTATGTAGGATTATTTGTTACGGTTACAGAACCATTAAAAGAAACGGTACACTCACGTTCAACGACAATTACTTTATAGGAAAAAGTACCAACACCTGAAAAACGAACATTGGGTTTTGAACCATAAGCCAGGGAAGATTGGAAACCTGGGCCTAATTCCCAGGTAATTTGTGCCGCTGAAGTACTGGTTTGAACCTCTAAGAAATTATTGGCATTAATACACATTGTTGGAGAACTAACCACCTTTACAGTGGCTCTGTTTCCAACTTCCACTTTTACCACATTGGATTCCAAAAACCCATAACAACCCCTCTTTCTTACGCAACGAGCATAATAAGTTGTTTGATACAATGGTCCCGGATCAAATTCAGGGGTATCAGAATTGGGAATTGGGCTAAATAAATTCATATCAAAGGTAAGTGCTCTATCAGTGGTGTACATCCACAGATATTCGAGATCTCCGACGACACCAGAGGGACTTATCACATTTACTATTTTAACAGGATCATTTCCAGGTCCACAAATGAGCTGATTATAGCCAATTTCACCTCCCGAAGTAACGTTTTTACATTCAAGATAGAAACCAGCGTCAATATCCATCCTGTTTACTCCCGTATCCACAGTAATGAACTCTGTCATCATAGTGAACGGACTCATATCACTATCTGCATTTCTGTCAGAACCTCTTAACCAAGGCGTTGGGGCATAATCGGGATTAGGTTTTGCGAAAGTTAACTTATACTTACCTGCGGGAACGTTAAACATATACATACCGGTACTATCAGTATAGGTTGTATCCATCTCACGAATTTTGTTTCCTTCAATGACCGAGAGAATTACCTGAACACCTACCAAACCAGGTTCACCGGGATTTTGAATACCATTTTGATTCAAATCGTGCCAAACCCGATCGCCTAATTTTGCCAAGCAGCTATCTTTTTGTACCACTACATTTAAATCTAAAATGGTGATACATTCTTGAAGTAAACCAGTATTATAATTTATTTCAAGGCTATATGAACCATTTCCAAGTTCTGCCGGATTAATCTCAGTGATTAATTTACCATTCAAGGTAATATTCAAATTACCGATAGCGGAAGTATCCAGATTAAATTTAAAAGAACCCCCATTTTCACACAAACTTAACTGAGAAAGAGGAAGATTGGTAATGGGTATTTCAGGATAAGAAGTACC
>JBMLQR010000142.1:0-6979 GCA_049241465.1 Saprospiraceae bacterium
GGGATTATTTGAGGGTTAAAAAAGAAAGAATGGGTCACATCTTAAAGTTTTGATATAATAAGTGAAAATTATCTCGTTTCATTCATTTGGAGATGCCGATCAATTATATTTTACTGAGGCCAGTGAACCTAAGGCAAATGAATATCAGGTAGTAGTAAAAATAAAGGCTACGGCGCTGAATAGAGCTGATATTTTACAAAGAAGGGGAAAGTATCCACCCCCTGCAGGAGAAAGTCAAATATTGGGATTAGAAATTGCGGGAGAAATTGTTGTGTGCGGCGAGAAGGTTACACGATGGAGTCCTGGTGATAAGGTTTGCGGTCTCATTTCTGGAGGAGGCTACGCGGAATACGCTGTTATTCACGAACAACATGCTATGCCCATTCCTAAAGGATTAACCTTTGCAGAGGCAGCCGCCATACCGGAAGCTTTTTTGACAGCCTGGCAAGCACTGCACTGGCATGCTAATATAAAAAATGGGCAACGGGTTTTACTTCATGCTGCAGCATCAGGTGTTGGTACCGCTGCCATTCAGTTAATAAAAAAGGCTGGCGCAGAAGTAATAGCCGTTTCCTCCACGGAAAAGCATGCGTTATGTAAAAAATTAGGCGCCACGGCCTGCATTGATTATAAAAAAGAATCTTTTTCACATCGTGTAGAAGAAATAGTCGGTAAAAATGGTGTAGAAATCATTATAGATTTTATTGGTGCTTCCCATTGGGAACAAAATCTGGCTTGTTTAGGAACCGATGGCGTATTTGTTTTACTAGGATTTTTAGGTGGCGCTGCACCACAAACTATTCCCCTTCAAACGTTGTTACAAAAAAGATGGACAATTAAGGGCAGTACTTTAAGGAATAGAGATCTAAATTATAAATCCCAATTAATTGAAGATTTAGTCTCTCATACCTGGGATGATTTCGCTGAGGGCTATTTGTCACCCGTCATTGGTGATATTTTTCCATGGGAGGAAGTTATAGCTGCACATAGTCTAATGGAGAGTAATACATCACAAGGGAAGATTATCCTTACCCTATAATTTTACCATATAAACAAATTGTCTATGAAAACAGGTAACCTTTTTATTTTAGTTGTTGCATTTAGCATACTATCTGTGTCAAACTCGTCGGCACAAAATTACAAGACTGCTGTCGGTGCTAGAATTGGATATCCACTTACTTTATCGGGGAAATATTTTATCAATGAAAGCATTGCACTGGAAGGTAATTTGGGATTAAGAGCTTTTTCCGAATATTCATGGATCGCCCTGAGTGCTGCTGGCTTAAAGCATAAACCATTGGATGTTTTGGATGGCCTAAACTGGTATTACGGCGCCGGCCTCTCCGTCTATTTCTGGCGTTTTGAAACAATATCTACATTTTCTTCCTCCTCTTTAGGGCTTCAAGGCTATGTAGGATTAGATTACACGTTCAAAAAGAGCCCCATAAATGTTACCCTTGACTGGACACCTACCTTTTTCATTAATGGCTACACATCAGGTTTAGGCACCAGATTTGGTGGTTTAGGTATTCGTTATACCCTAAATTAAATAAAGGGATTGAATAAATGAATGACCTGATAATGAGGTCATTCATTTATTCAATCCCTATTCATTATACCTCATTTATATCCATTAACTCGGGTATATTTTTTTGAACCCAAATACGGGCTTCCTTATAATCTTTAAATAAACAAAGAGGCACATCATTTTTAAAATCATCCATAGCCTTTACAAGTTTATCCTTGCTCCTAAGGAATGGAATATCTCTTATAAGAATAGCTTTTACCCTGTTAGGATATTCTTTAGCCAGTTTTTGGTACAGAAAAAAGTCCTTTTCCCCACTATCACCAACGAGAACAAGAGGAATGGTAGGAAAAAAAGACATTACATGTTTTATCCAGGCCAGCTTAGATTTAAATCTTTGGGAGGCGCCCTTATCGAGCGTTGAGAGGCCAAAATCTTTTAGCATAATAGGACCTTTAGGAAAATGGCATCTATCTAACCAGGTAAGCACGAAATCGTATAGAGTCCGAGGTGTGCTGGAAATATAAAACACAAAGGTTTGCCATTCTGCCTGATCTTTCAATTGAGTAAGACGCTGAAAAAAGGCTGGTGCCCCGGGAATACCTCTTCGCTGTTCCAGATTTTTCAAAAAGGTATTATATAAAACTTTCCAATAAAAGAGCGATTTAACACCGGTTAATAGCAAAGTATCATCAATATCACTGATGACAATAAATTTTTGCTTATTTGAAATGAACAAAATTTCCCCGGCCAGCGTCGATTTTTCAATTGAAAAATCATTTATTGGTTTAATCTCAACCGCCACATTCAACCAACAGGAACAGGAAGGATAAAATGACGAGGGCCAATTAATTTCCAGGGTAAAATAACCCGCAGAATTTGAGTAAGTTAAAAAAGTGTGGTTCAACACAGAGATTTCACAAGGAATATCGGGAATTCTTGTATTAAAAATTCTCTTTACAGTATCAAATAGATGCTCTAATGGAGAGGCTTCCGGATTATTTTTTATATGCCTGTATCTTGAAATTCTTCCTTGAATAAAAAGCTTATCTTGTGACGCGTACCCTCTAAAGGTAGTACCATAAATCATTTTATTTTTATAACCAGTGAATAAACGCCAACAAAATAGACGGAAGCTGGTTACATAATAACTGAATTTTGCAAGAAAGAAGGTTTTGTTTGGTTTACTCAAAGGTAAAATGATTTATCAGGGAAATATTTTCCAAATATCTAATCTTCATTCAAAAATAGAGTTTAATTAATTATTTTATACTAAATTACGGCAGAGATTCTGAATTATTATATGGCTATTTTATTGTATCAAGGAAATAACGGGCAGAAACAGGCGGAGGCAGGACCCTTCAGCACGATAGATAATTTAATTTCAAGGATGTACCAGGTTATTTCAAGTGAGTCAGCTGAAAGTAGAAACTGGGACGTATTCAGAAAACTTTTTCGTTCTGAGGCCAGGATTAATGCTTTGGGGAAAGACCAGCGAGGTGAGGAAAGATTTATTTCGCTTACGGTAGAAGATTACATAAGAGGTGCGGAGGCAAGTTTTCAGAAACATCGTCTTAACGAGCAAGAAATTGGAAGGATTGTCGAGGAATACGGAGACATGGTACATATTTTTAGTGCGTATGAAACAAAAGATGCAAACAACGAAAGAGTCTTACAGCGCGGTATTAATAGTATTCAACTTATATACAGAGAAGAGAGATATTGGATAGTTTCCTTGTTATTCAACCCAGAAACAAAAGACAACCCAATAACTGACAGGCATTTATTTCCAAAGGAAGTAGCAAAGCCAGTAAAGACACGAAAGCCTATTTATCAAAAATAGCATCGACATAATCCCGTTTTCTAAAAACTTGTAACTGGTGCATTCCTTCACCCACGCCAATAAACCGGATGGGTATTTTAAATTGGTCAGAAATACCAATAGCTACCCCTCCTTTTGCTGTGCCATCGAGTTTAGTTAGAATGAGACCAGAAACATCGGTTGCTTCTGTAAAATGTTTAGCTTGTTCGAAAGCATTTTGCCCGGTAGTAGCATCAAGAACGAGAATAACCTCATTAGGAGCTGTGGCCAACTTTTTAGTTACAGACCGTTTAATTTTAGAAAGTTCGTTCATCAAATTGACCTTCGTGTGTAATCTGCCGGCGGTGTCAATAATAGCAATATCACAATTATTTTCTATGGCATATTGGACTGTTTCGTATGCTACTGCGGCTGGATCAGCATTCATACCCTTTCCATAAAAATGACAGGAAACCCTTTCCGACCATATTTTTAGTTGATCGACAGCAGCAGCTCTAAAAGTATCAGCAGCACCTAAGACCACATTGAAACCTGCCTCTTTAAACTGGAAGGCCAATTTACCAATAGACGTAGTTTTACCCACACCATTTACGCCAACTACAAGAATAACGTAAGGTTTAACTTCTTTTGGAAGAGCGAAGAAATCGACATCTGTTGTATTATTTTCAGCGAGCAGAGCCACCATTTCACCTCTCAACATCTCATTTAGCTCACTGGCATTGATATATTTTGAGCTGGAGACCTTTTGTTGAACTCTTTGAATAATTTTATTTGTTGTTTCGAGACCTACATCCGAGGACATAAGAATAGCTTCTAACTCATCGAGAAAATCGTCATCTACAGAAGACTTGCCGACAACAAGCCGGGAAAGACGACCGAGCAGTGATTCTCTTGTTTTCTCCAGACCTTTGTTAAGGTCTTCCTTTTCCTTTTTCCCAAAAAACCTATTTAGAATAGACATCTGAACAAAATTATATCAAATGAAACAAAAGGGGACTTTTCTTCAATAAAGAAAAGTCCCCTCCAAAAAATGATTCCTTAAAAGATTATTTCTGTTTAGCCAGAAACTCGTCCTTTTTATCTTTGTGAATCATTGATTCTTTATAGCTGTAATTGCCAGTCTTAGGGTCTTTGACACTAACGACGATTTTAACGAAATCACGACCGGAACCTACGTTTGCGGCACGTTGAGCAACCCTGGCGTTTTTAGAAACTTTTGCCATGACAGGATGATTTTAAAAATCTAAAAATTATTTAATTTCTCTGTGAACAGTTACTCTTTTTAGAATAGAATTATATTTCTTTAACTCTAATCTATCAGGCGTATTCTTTCTGTTCTTTTGGGTCACATATCTTGATGTACCCGGAAGACCTGATTTTTTGTGTTCGGTACACTCCAAAATAATTTGGATACGATTACCTTTACTTTTCTTTGCCATGATGGTTAATTATAAAGACCTAGAGAGTTACCCCTGTGTCAAATCCTTTTTTAGCACACATCTGAAGATATAGATGAATACCGTATTTATCAATATTACGTAATGCAGAAGTGCAAATACGTAATGTAACCCATTCACCCGTTTCTGGTATAAAGAAACGTTTTTTCTTTAGGTTAGGAAGGAAACGACGCTTAGTCTTCCTATTTGAGTGCGATACATTGTTGCCGACGATTGGTCTCTTACCTGTCAGCTGACAAACTTTTGACATAATTGCATTTATTTAAAGCTCTGCAAAAAGGGGTGACTCCGTCAAGACTCGAACTTGAAACCTTCTGATCCGTAGTCAGATGCTCTATCCAATTAAGCTACGGAGCCTTGCCATTTGCTTTAGCGGTTGCAAATATAAACCGTTTTTTTATTTTCTAAAAGAAAAATACAAATTTAGGTAATAAAATATTCGACGAAAAGTTTTTACTGCCCCTGAACAATAAAAGTAGCCTGCTGAATATTAAAAACACCTGGAGAGAAAACCCAGTAGTTACCTGGCTTCCAACCATTTGTCATCACTCTGGCTCTATTTACTCCCTCTGGCATGAAAATCTGCTTTACCTGTTGTCCCATGGCATTATAGATAGATAAAAGACTAGTTTCATTTTCAGGCTTCGCTATTTCAACATATATTTCGTCTATGCTCGGATTAGGGTAAACCAGTAATTTGCCCGTTGGCATCTCTGGCTTCTTCTCCGGATAGATTTCCAATAACTTTAGCATACTGCTAAATACATTAAGCCTGCCCCCCGTGGAGGTTAAAGATACGAGAGAAGGCACCTTATCTACATTATTTAGCAATAAATTTCTAATTTTCAAAGCAGTTTGTGCCGGAAAGGCCATAGCATCTTCAGCGAGTTTCTGGCGGGGAATACTATAAAGAAGCGCTATAGCCCCTGCCAGGTGAGGTGCTGCGGCAGAATTCCCATGAAAAGCGCCATATTCATTGTTATTCCTGGTAGAAAAAGAATTTTGTCCCGGAGCACCCATATCTATGGAAACAGCACCAAAAGCAGATCCGGCATATCGCTCATCTTTTGGATTAGTATTCAGAACAGTCATTAAATAGTCGCTTTTACAGGTAGTAGGCATGTCCCCCACTTCATCTACATTCCAGGGATTATTCGCTGCTCCAGCTGCTGACAAAATACCTGCCGTACCAAGGCGATCATACATTTCACCCCAAAGAGGCTGGTCCACACACTTTATTTTATTGACACCAAATGAGGCATTCGTTGTAACCACAAAAGCACCTTGCTTCCCTTTGGTCCGGTTATATCGTTCCCTTTGCTCTATAATGTAATCATAAGCAGCAATAATATCGCTTACCAGACGAGTTTCAAAAACCATCAATTTAACGTGCCAGTTCATCCCAGAAATTCCCTTTCCATTGTTTCCCTTTGCGCCAATAATACCCGCCACTGAGCTCCCGTGATTATCAGCAACATGTATTGCACTTTGATGTATAAAATTCCAACCTGAGACATCATCGATATAACCATTTTGGTCATTATCAATTTTATCACCAGGTTTTTCCCCTTTGTTAATCCAGATATTCCCCTTCAAATCTTCATGATTAATATCGAAGCCAGTGTCGAGAATAGCTACTACAATGGTATCACCTAAAGCAGAAACGCCCCCTTTGGTTATTTCCCACACTTTCTCTGTTCCAATACTAAACAGACCCCATTGTGACGCTAAATTTGGATCATCTGGCATATCTCCTCTTGACTCAACGGAGATATCAAAACAGGCATATTCAACTTGAGGATCTTTTTTAATTTCCTCTAACAGGTTAATGGCATTCACCGTTAGTGTATCATAACCAATCAAGTTGATATTAGCTGCTTTACTCAATTTTTTTTCTAACCAAATACCTCCCCCATCTCTGGAGTAAGTTTGAAATCCTACCATGAAATTTTCCGGAACTACTTGTGGTTTGAATTTAACCAGTAGTTGCCCTAGGGTAACCGTCGATTCTTTTTGCGCTAAAATAGTAAGCGCCGGAAGCAATAATAAAGTTAGGAGGTAGATTTTAATTTTCATGAGTTTCATTTTACCTGAATGAATGAAACGGTTTATTCCGTTCACGTTTTGGGTAAAGCAAATCATAAGCCAAATTTAAAATGAAAAGCACTGGTAACC
>JBMLQR010000142.1:7079-14418 GCA_049241465.1 Saprospiraceae bacterium
TGCGCCTGAACTCTGCGTACACCGCGTCAAAACACCCAACGCTCGAATGATACCCCTGGCGGCAAAAATTTTTCAATATACCATTATGCCCCTGGCGTCACTGACCTATAGACATGCGACCCCTCTGGGGTCGGTTTTTACAATATCCTGACCCCTGGGGGTCACATATCTATTGCAAAAAAAAGGAGGCTATCTTGTTAGACAGCCTCCTTTTCATAGGAGTTTTACCCTAATTAATTACCAGCAGGAGCAGGCATATCTGTATCTCCAGGTTTTGCTACCTGAAACTCAACGCGACGATTCATGAAGCTGCTATTGGCCTCCACTATATTATCATCTTTACCTTTATAATTAAGAACAAAACGATCACGAGAGATGCCTTGTTTATTTACAAAATAATCAATAGCAGCGCTTGCCCGCTGGAAGGAAAGCTTTTGGTTAATATCTTCCCCACCCGTCTTATCTGTATAACCTATAACTAACAACTTCATACCTCTATTTGATTTCATCATTCTGGCAATAGAAGATAGATTTCCAACATCTGAATTACGGATATTGCTACTCGACATTTCGAAATGAATCATAGGTAGAAACCATTCTACAACGGCGCCGCCACCGTAGGATCCTCCCCCAGTTGCCTCGCGTTGTTGAAACGCTTGTTCCACAATTTCTTTAACTCTTGCTTCAGTTACTCCACCGCCACCAGGTCTTAGGACTACTGCATCCTCGCCTGCGCCCCCGCCATTATTTGGATTACTATTTGAAACTATTTGACCATCAGCATCTACTTGTTCCCCTTCCAAAGGAGCATAAAAAGGTTGTTTATCCAAATAATCGGGAACACCATCTTTATCACTATCCAGGGTACGACCACGTGTATCAACCAAGGCATTAGGAGGTGTATTCAATTCCATATCAAATTCATCTAAAACGCCATCCTTATCTGTATCTTGAATAGGAATTTTACCCCCTGTACCTATATTTGTCTTAATACCTTCAATTTCTCTGATTACATTTTTTAACGGGCTATTCCAAAAAGCAGGTGAATCTCCTGTCTTATTACCAATAATATAATTTAAGCTAAGATTGGTGAATCCAATATAGTCACTATAATCTATTTGAGCGATTGAGAGATTCTCTAATCCGTTGTCCCAGCCGTCCATCAGGTCTCTTCTTTCGCCCATAGCCATCATTGTTTGATGTTCCAAGCCGATGCTAAGATTGGGAGACACTCTGTAAGCGAGGTTTAGGCCTACCCCGACATGAAAAGGATTATTCGAAAAATCAAATTTTTTCGTAGTAGTTTCAGCTTCTGTTGGTCTGGATATGATTGTTCCGTATCTAGCAACGGTAGATGAGTTTGCGCCACCGCCGACCATTAAATTTATAGCTAATTTTTTTTCTTTGTCTGCGGAAGCCAAAGAATTAAGATTTATCAGACCCCACATAGTACCTGACATCCAGGTAGAAGTAAATCCACGTAGCGAAGGATTTAATCCATCGGAATTACCCGCCGCCTTTCCGTAAAGGAATTCTGCACGCAGAGAAAAAATATTATCTAAGGCAAACCTAAGGCTTCCTGCAAAACCATAATTTGAAAATGCGCCGACAGTATCTGGAGAACCTCTTTTAATTTCACCTAATATCTGAAAGAGACCACCTCTTAAGCCAACTTCGAAGCCAGAACCGGGAGAATATCCTGCAGGTTTATCAGCTTCGGGATCTTCTGTTTCAGGCGTTTCTGCTCCAATTTCAGGGGCAACCTCTTCATTTTTCACTTTTGAAGGTTTAGCAGCTTGCTTTTCCTTCTTTGGTTTTTCTTTACCTTTTGTCGGTTGCTCCCAAGGCATTGTTTCGTCTTCAGTAGTCTGGCTATTTGCAACAAAACTAGTTACTAAAAGGACAAGTAACGAATAAAATATTTTCTTTAACATGCTCCGATAATTAATGATGTGGTTCTAAATGTAGAATCTGGGAGATTTACTTTCACGTTAAAAACTTGATTTACACATGAAAATTAATTCAAATTTATAAATAATTTGGTTAATATAATACTATATACTTTTTTTTCTAAAAAAACACCCATTTAATTCAATATTAATCACATCGAATATATGATTAATTAAGGTTAAAAATAAGTTGCTAATCATAGATAATCAACATGATAACAGCCAACAAATATAACGGGTGGTCTCGACAGGAATCGAACCTGTATCTCGGGTTCCGGAGACCCACGTAGTATCCATTCTACTACGAGACCTTAATTATTTTGCAAATATATTTTATTTTATCTATTTACCGTGGATTCCCGACACATTAATGACGTTAAAAATAAAAAAGCGACGTTTTTAGTCCTTTGGTAGAGTTATTTGGCACTTTGATTTAAAATAATTTGGATATTAGAATAAATATACTTGCTTTGTATCATAAAATATATTAAACCAATACTATGTCAACAAACTTAAAATTAAGCCTGTTTTGTCTCTCTCTGGGATTTCTGTTTAGTGGAAATCTTTCATCTCAAAATATAGGTAAATTAACCGGAGTGGTTTCTGACTCAACGGGGGGGGCGCTAAGCTCCGCTACCGTGATGTTACTAAAAAAAACAGATTCGACGCTCGTTGAATTCGCCCTCTCTGAAAATGATGGTCGCTTTACATTTGAAAAAATTAGCGTAGGCGATTTCTTGCTAAATATCACTTATTTGGGTTATACATCGTATTACACTTCGGTCTCATTTTCCGCATCGAACCCTTCCTTAGATTTAGGTAAAGTGTCCTTAGCGTCGCAAAGCACTCTGCTAAATGAAATTACGGTGGAAGGGGAAAGGAACCCTATGACTATTAAAAAGGATACAGTGGAATATAATTCTGCCGCTTTTCAGGTCCAACCCAATGCCAATGTGGAGGAATTATTGAAGAAATTACCCGGCGTGCAGGTCGATAGATCGGGAAATGTTCAAGCACAGGGTGAAACCGTGAATAGAATTTTAGTGGATGGCAAAGAATTTTTCGGGCGTGATCCTAAAATGGCTACTAAAAACTTACCCGCCAGTGCCATCGATAAAATTCAGGTTTTTGATAAAAAATCGGACCAGGCTGAATTTACAGGTGTCGATGACGGACAGAGGGAAAAAACAATTAATCTTACGCTAAAAGAAGATAGCCGCAAAGGTAGTTTTGGTAATGTAAACGGTGGCGTTGGATCCGAAGGCAGATTTCAAGGTAAAGCCAGTCTCAATAAATTTGGTTCCAAGGAAAAGATTTCTTTTATCGGTATGGCCAATAATATCAATAATCAGGGCTTTTCTTTTGAAGAATATGTCGGATTTACCGGCGGTATGTCCCGGGGTGGTGGCGTTCAAATCGATGGAGATAGTCCCATAAATAATGGAAATAATACAGGGTTTACCAATACCTATTCTGGTGGTTTAAATTATACGAATACCTTAAGTGAAAAAACAGAATTGAACGGTAGTTATTTCTATTCCCTATTGGATAAGCAAACTGACAGAACGCTTTTCAGAGAAAATTTCCTTGCCGACAGGACCTTTTTTAATACAGAAGATAGTAAACAGAATAGCCAAAATCAAAGTCACAGACTCAATGTGGTTTTAGATCATAAACTCGATTCTTTCCAATCTATTAAATTAACTTCCCGTGTCACTTTCAGAGGTAGTAATACGCTTTACGAAGGTGAAACGGAAACGCTTAATGCCGATTATTCGCCATCAAACAGCAATATTCGCACAAATACCAGCGAAGGGAGTGCCAGTCAGCTCACTAACGATTTATTGTATAGAAGAAAATTATCAAAACCTGGAAGAAGCTATTCAGCCAATTTTTCATTCAATCTGAATAATGATGGCAATTTTGGTGAGAATTTATCGGAAAACACCTTTTTTAAGGCTGGGAAAAGTAGAATTGACACTATAAAGCAAAGATTTACCCAGGATAATGAAAGAATTTCTTACGGCGTAAGGCTTTCCTACACAGAACCTTTATTTAAAAAGCAGTACCTGGAAATGAATTATGATTATCGCCATAATGATAATAATCAGTTTCGGGAAGTATATGATCTGGCCTTTGGTCTTAATCCTTTCGAAAAATTTAATTCCCAACTCAGCAATAAATACACTACCGATTACAATTATCACAGAGGTGGTGGAAACTACCGATTTTCTGGCGAAAAATTTAATCTTACCGCAGGAGCCAGTATACAATATTCTTTGTTAACTGGTGAACTTATCCTCACTGAACAAAATATTGAAAAGAAATATACCAATATTTTACCAGCGGTAAGAATGCGCTGGGAAGTTGGAAAGGGTAAAAATTTATCTGCCGACTACTCTACTAACGTTAGAGAACCCTCTTTGACTCAACTTCAACCCTTGGTTGACAATAGCAATCCTTTGAATATTTATGTAGGTAATCCAGATTTGAGACCTGAATATAGCCACAACATGGGCGTAAGATTCTTTAGTTTCAATCAGTTTTCAATGACCAATCTTTTTATATTTTCGAACATAGGTTACACGCAAAATAAAATCAGGAATACTCAGGTCATTGATGATCGCTATATAACCACTACCCGCCCGGAAAACGTAGCCAACGACTTAAATATATCGACACGCGCCAATTTTGGCACGCGTATTAAGCCCTTGAAATTAAGAATCAACAGTAATGCAGGAATCAATAGAAACAAAGGATTGACCTACATCAATGGAGAGCTGAGCAGCACCCTTTCCACCAGTATGTCTGGAGGAATTTCCATTGAAAACCAGAAAAAGGACTTATTTGACTGGCAAATTGGCATGGATTGGAGTAATTCAAACACCTCCTATTCTATAGCTACTCAAAACGCGAGATCGTTTAGCGTAAAGACCTACACAGCCAATATAAATGTTCCTTTATTCAAAAAAGCCATTAATCTTTCTACCAATTTAGATTATGAGATTTACTCAGGATTGAGCGCAGGATTCAATCAGGCCATTCCAATCTGGAATTCAGGACTTTCTGTATTCGTTTTGAAAGATAAACGCGGTGAATTAAAACTTGCAGCTATTGACATGTTGAATAAAAATACGGGCATCAGTCGTACCGCTGACTTTAATTATACGTCAGATGAACAAATCAGATCTTTAGGAAGGTATTTCATGTTGAGCTTCACATACACATTAAAAGGCATGGGAGGAAATCAAATGGGCATGCCTCCGGGAGGAATGCGTATATTTATGAGGTAAATATAAATCATCAAACAAAAAAAGCGTGCGAAATGGTTGTTTCGCACGCTTTTTTTATGGGAAATAGGAATAACTAAATCAATCAAAATTTAATTACGAGGAGCGCCCATTCTTATTTGGAAGCCACCTTGACCATTAGCACCCATTTCTTTCATTCTTTCCGCCACAATCGCATTGTATTCTTTACGGGTAACCAATTTACCCTTATCAGGCTCTACAATTCCAGCCGATAATGCAGGATCCAGGGTAATTTCCTTTGCAATCAAGGTTTGAGCACCTTCATTAATATCGACCATAATAACCAGTCCAGGAAGGCCAGCAAAAGTTTGTGGGCCTGCACTAATTGGAATCGTTGGCGTGAAATAAGCTTTTATACGACGTTCTCTGCCCATCAAAGAATCTTGATAGGAAGCGCCAATGGCCAGATAACCATTAATCATTTTCTGTTCCCCTGTAATTTTCCATGCCATTTTTTCCGTTTCATCAGAAATAAGAAAGGTCTTATCCATAAAATCGGTCTGCTCAATAGAACGTTTTTCCTTTAAATTTCTAAACACGACATTAGCAGAACGACGCATCATAAATCTCCTCATCATTCCCTCTTGTTCTGTAGCTGCAGGAGGTGCTTCAGGTTGCTTCTCCGCATTCTTACAAAGAGACATGGTTTCATTAAAAAGTAATTCTAAATTTGACACCTGGAATTCCGGTACAAATTTTTTCATTTCCTCAGCTCTTTCAGGAGGTAAATTACGATGAATATTAACCGTTACTTCATATAATATTCTTCCTCCCTTACCTTGTGCACCGAGCATTACAAACGAAAATAATCCTAACGAAAGGAAAATCATTTTATACATTTTCATGATATTGAAAATTTATTTGTTAAAAAAGTACGCTATTATACAATTAAAAACGGTTAACCTATAAAATATTCTATCAAACCTATTAAATAATCTATGACTTTTAAAAATTATGGTTAAATTCATTTTTTTAAAGAAATGATCATTCAAAAGCAAAAAAAAACGATATGGGACAAAAAAGTGAAGAACATCAGATTGGTTTTGGGCCTACCATAGCTCTGGTCATGGGAAATATGATAGGTTCAGGGGTGTTTTTTCTACCTGCCTCCCTTGCTGCTTACGGCGGTATTAGCATGTTTGGCTGGGCGCTATCTGCTTTTGGCGCCATTGGATTAGCCCTTGTTTTTGCCGCTCTTAGTAAAAAATATCCAGGGACAACTGGTGGTCCTTATGTTTACACCAGAGAGGGATTTGGTCATTTTGCTGCCTTTTGGGTGGCCTGGGGCTATTGGATTTCCGTTTGGTGTACCAATGCAGCCATCGCCGTTGCCCTAATAGGTTATTTAAGTCATTTCTTTCCCACTATCGGAGAACATCCAGTTGCGGCCATTTCAGCCGGCCTGAGTGTCATCTGGTTTTTAACCTGGGTAAATACCCGGGGCATCAAAACAGCTGGAACCGTTCAATTGGTGACTACCATCTTAAAATTAACGCCTCTTTTAATGGTGTCCATCGTAGGCATATTTTATGTCAATATGGACTATTTAACGCCGATGGTTCGTGGAGAAAACACGATTGGAGGTGCTTTGGCCGCAACGACGACCCTTACGCTTTTTGCCTTTCTGGGTCTGGAATGCGCTACCATTCCAGCTGCCAACGTGAAAGATCCTGAAACAACCATTCCACGAGCCACTATTTGGGGCACGCTCTTGACCGCCCTCGTTTACATGTTAGGTAGTTTTGCCGTCATGGGCATATTGCCTCCAGAGGAACTCATTCAATCGAAAGCGCCATTTGCCGATGCCGCTACTAAAATATGGGGTCCATGGGCAGGAAATTTTGTCGCAGCAGGCGTTCTCATATCTACTTTTGGTGCATTAAATGGCTGGATTCTCATACAAGGACAAATTCCTTTAGCTGCCGCAAATGATAAAGTTTTTCCAGCCGTTTTTGGAAAACAAAATAGTAAAGCTACCCCAGCAGTGGGTATTGTATTGTCCAGTGTTTTGATCTCTATTTTATTGTTAATGAATTATACCAAGGGCTTAGTGAAAGCTTTTGAATTTATGATTTTATT
>JBMLQR010000142.1:14518-19926 GCA_049241465.1 Saprospiraceae bacterium
TCGCAACCTTTGAAATGAGAGAGACCTGTCATAGTGAATATGGAAAAATAAAATCCATACTATTGCATCCGGCAAAAAATAGTTTTGTCAGTGACGCTAATATTAAGGAGCAATGGCAAATGCTGAATTATCTGTCAGCGCCGGACTACCCCCTGGCGTTAAAGGAATATGATTATTTCCAACGCTTACTGGAACAAACGGGTGCTACTATTTTCACCTTGCCCACCTCAGAAAAAACCAATATCGATGCCATTTATTGTCGGGATACCTCGTTGGCTACCGATTTTGGCTTAATCATTGGAAATATGGGCAAAGCGGCAAGGAAAAATGAGAATATCGAGGTTGCTCTGGCAGCTAAATCCCTTGGATTGGATATTTTGGGGGAAATAAAATCCCCGGGCACCCTGGAAGGTGGCGATGTAGCCTGGATAGACGAGAAAACGCTGGCTGTAGGACATTCCTACAGGACCAATGAAGAGGGAATCAGGCAATTAAAGGCTTTGTTAAATCCTAAAGGTATTGAGGTATTGGTTTTTTCTCTTCCTCATTATAAGGGTCAGGACGATGTTTTTCACCTGATGTCCATATTTAGTCCGGTAAATACATCCGTTGCCGTCGTTTATTCCCCATTAATGCCCATTTCCCTTAGAAATACCTTGTTGGAGCGTGGATTCAATCTGGTGGAGGTTCCTGACGAGGAATGGGATAGTATGGGGTGTAACGTATTGGCTATCGAACCCGGCAAATGTTTGCTGGTGGAGGGAAATCCTATCACCCAAGAAAGGCTGGAAAAAGCGGGTTGCGAGGTTATTGCCTTCCCTGGAAAAGCCATTTGTTTGCCCGGAGGAGGTGGACCAACTTGTCTAACGCGACCATTAATCAGAGAAATTTAAAGTACGCCAAACCCTATGAAAACATCTTTTCCTTTTAACATAGCCTTATTATTTATTTGGATATCCACTACCCTGTTCTTTAGCGGTTGCGCCAGTTTACAAAACCGCGGAGAATCAACATCGTGGCATTCCTTATTTAACGGCAAAGATATAAATGACTGGATAGTAAAAATTCATCATCACGAGGTGGGCGATAACTATGGGCAAACCTTTCGGGTGGAAGACAAAATGATTCGGGTAAAATATGATCAGTATGATACCTTTAACAACCGGTATGGTCATCTTTATCATAATACGCCGTATTCACATTTTCATTTAAAAATGGAGTACCGTTTTGCGGAGCCCTGGCGAAAGGATGCTCCAGGATATACAGAATTAAACAGTGGCATTATGTTCCATTCCCAGGATCCACGGACGATGAGAAAGGAGCAAGATTGGCCTATCAGTGTAGAAATGCAGTTTTTAGCCCAACTAGCCGATGGGAAACCCAGACCTACAGGTAACATGTGTTCTCCTGGCACCGATGTAGTATTTAATGGAAAAATAGATCCCCGTCATTGTATCAATTCCACATCCAAAACCTATCAAAAGGACGAATGGATAAAAGCAGAATTAATCGTTCGGGGCAGTGAAATGGTCACTCACATCATTAACGGAGATACCGTTTTGAGATATACGAAACCACAAATAGGTGGTGGCGTAGCCAATAATTACGATCCAGAAATAAAAATAGATGGAAAATTGCTTGACGGCGGGTTCATCGCGCTACAAAGTGAGGGACAACCCATTGATTTCCGCAATATAAGGATAAGGAGACTGGATAGGTAGGTGTACGAAGATGGCGTATCCCCATTGGAATTTATACAAAAGTATCCATCTACAAATAACCATCATATACAAACCAAAGGACGTTCTCCTTAATCCTCAAAATCCTGTAAATCCTGATTCAAAACCGAGTGTCAGGTGGTAAAACTCATACAACCATCATGCTCAAAACAAAGACGTCATCTTTAATCCTAAAAATCATGTAAATCCTGATTCAAAACCAGGTGTCAGGCGGTAAAACTCATACAACCATCATGATCTAACCAAATTCGCTCTTTACAATCCGTGAAATCATGCAATCCTTAAAATCCGTGATTCAAAACCAGGTGTTAAGGGTAATTTTAACCCATAAAAGCATAACGAGAAGAGGCTATCTTTTAGACAGCCTCTTCTCGCTAAAATATTCTCTAAGAAATTTAACTTAATCCTTTTTTTCCTCGTCCTCCTTTTTATCAGTTTCTTCCTCTTTCGCGGATTCTTCTTCTTTCTTATCTTTCCAAATCTCTTTTATCTCATCTATTTTGTCCTCGATACGATCTTCGACCACTTCGGCGACTGCTTTTACGGTATCCACCATATCTGTAATAGAATCACCCAGAATAGAAGTCGCGGCATCGAACAGCGATTCCTTCTCCCCTTTTACCTTTTCACGAGCTGCATTGGCTGCAGCAATTTCATTGGCAATTTTCTCCTGAGCAGCTTTTTTCGCATCCTCTTTAAGCATTTCGTCCGCCTTTCTCTTCTCTTTTTCCTGAAGTTGCTCCATTTTACGATCTAATTCCGTTTTGGTAGCATACATTTCGGTTAATTTCTCTTTTTTGGAGCGAACACGTTCTTCAACCATAGCCACTTTTGCCTGTCTGATTTGCGCTTCGAGCTGACCGAAAGAAGTATTAACTTTTCCGTTCTGGAAATTTAATTCTTCGATATCGCGACCTACAGAACTCTCCATTTTATCGATAGCGGCCATCAAGCCCTCATATCTTTTTTGGATTCTAACCAAGGGATTATTATCGTCAGCAGTTTCAGGACCGAATCTTTTTTCTTTTAAAACTTTGAAGGTAGCGTCTAATTTATCCCAAATCTTATTTCTATGGTCTCTGTTTAATTTAACCTCTCTGATTTTTTTCTGAATATCTTTTAGTTCATCAAAAAGAGGTTGTAAACGAATGCCTTCGCGAACTTTATTTTCAATATCACCTAATTTAGCTACGATGTCTTCGTAAAGGGTTTTTGAAGTACGATCAAATTCCTCGTCCAATTTACCTCTTAAATCCTTCAATTTACCGAACAACTCATTCGTTTCTTGTCTTAGGTGTTCGCTGTGTTCTCTAAAAAGACTTTTATCACGTGCCTGTTCCTGTACACGATCCCAAAAACTTTTCAGCTCATCCCACATATTTTTATCGAAATTCAGGGCACGCTCTACTTTATCTTTAAACTCATTTAGCTCTGACTGATAAGAACGGAAGAGTCTGGAGGAAAGAATAGAAAAATTCCATTCTGCCTGCGCTCTGGTAACGAGATCCATTTTTTCAGCGGTAATACCTGCCGGCAAAATACTGCCTGTGACCGTTAATTCTACGAGTGTAGAAGTGAATCCCTCAGGAAAGTCAACCGTTTTGCCATCCCGCCAATCTTTTGTTAGCGTTTGGTTAAACTCTTCAGAGACCAAAGCTTCTGGAAAGGAAATGACATTAACTTTACCCTCATCCGCTAATAATTCCAGAGCAAGAAGGAATTTCTCTGAATTTTCATTTTTACCCCAAAAAACAATTCTATTCTTCATGATGTGTACCAGTTTTCTGAATCTAAACTAAAGTGAGTATGAATAATGTTTAAAAATACAATAAGTTCATTAAAAACAACCATTCTGTAAGTTAAATGGTTAAACCAAACTATTTTCGACAAGATACTCTGCGATTTGAATGGCATTGGTTGCTGCCCCTTTACGCAAATTATCGGCGGTAATCCACATATTCAAGGTATTCGGCGCTGAATCATCTCTTCTCAATCTACCAACAAAAACGCTGTCCTTACCCTTACTCCATAACGGCATGGGATATTGGAACGCTGCCGGATCGTCGGAAAGAAAAACGCCAGGTGCGTCGGCTAGCCATTGCCTTACTTCGGCGAGATCAAAATCTCTTTCAAAGGAAACATTCACCGATTCAGAATGCCCCCCTAAAACAGGTACACGCACGGCAGTAGCAGTTACTTTGATAGTATCATCTCTCATGATTTTTTTCGTTTCCAGCACCAGTTTCATCTCCTCCTTCGTGTAGCCATTTTCCAAAAACACATCGCATTGAGGTATGCAATTTTCAAAAATAGGATAATGGTAAGCCATTTCCTCTGGTTTAGGAATAAAACCCTTTTTCTCTAATTGATATTGCTTTACCGCCTTCATACCTGTTCCCGTTATGGACTGATAAGTAGAAACGACAATTCTATTTATTTTAAGTTTTTTATGCAAGGGAGCCAATGCGACAACCATCTGTATAGTAGAACAATTTGGATTGGCAATAATCCGATCATTGGGCGTCAGGCTATCCGCATTAATTTCAGGAACGATTAATTTATGGTCAGGATTCATTCTCCAGGCGGAAGAATTATCCACTACAATAGTACCCACCTCAGCAAATTTCGGCGCCCAAAGAAGAGAGGTATCCCCTCCTGCAGAAAAAATAGCTATATCTGGTTTTGCTGCAATAGCATCTTCCATAGATACAACGGGATATTCCACCCCCCGAAAAGTAACCTGTGTTCCTACCGATCTGGCGGAAGCGACAGGAATAAATGTCGTCACAGGGAAATTTCTTTCTTGTAGAACTTCTAATACGACATTACCTACTAAACCAGTTACGCCAACGACTGCTAACTTCATGTGTTAATTTTTTATCATTTAAAAAAGGTAGGTTAGGGCAAATTGCTTTTTACGTAAAATGGGCTTGAAAGCTGTCCAAAAAGGAAAGACCTTGCGGCCATCTTAATTAGGGGACAAATATAAACGCATTCTTTTATATCATTAACAACTATAACATGAAAGTCCCATTTTTTTTATTTTTATTCAGTGTTCAGCTTTTAGCTGCCCAATCTATTCCTTGGTCAGAAAAATTTGATAATCAATCTGTTCCATCTTATTTTGAAGGAAATATATCCAGATTTACTATTTTGAAAAATAGACTTTATTTGAATCATATTTCTCCCGCTCCACAAAATGAATCGCAGATCGTGCGATATGCCCCAATAAAATATGGGGAACCGCTGTTATGGGAACTCAATGTTTCTCTCGATTTTACGCCATCGCCGCAAAATAATCTGAAGATTTATCTGGCTTCCTCCCATCCAAATCTGAAAAATGCTGAAAATGCCTGGTTTTTGCAAGTTGGCGGAGAGACCGGGGACCAGGATAAATTAAGTTTATTTCGTCAGAAAAATAACCAGCGAACGCTTTTAGCAGAGAGTAAACCTGGCATTTTAGGCGATAAAGCGTTTAACATTTCTTTCCGTGTCCAGTTAGATGAAAAAGGATTATGGCAGGTGTTTACCAAAGCTGACAGCTCCCAAATTTGGCTACCCTCCTTTGATTATGCTGGTAAAGAGGAATTAAAAGGTTTCTATACGGGCTTACTACTCACTTATACCGCAAGTCGGGCTAAACAGTTTAATTTCGATGACTGGAAAATG
>JBMLQR010000142.1:20026-22083 GCA_049241465.1 Saprospiraceae bacterium
TTATTTACGGAAATATTGGCAGCACCATCGAGTGGAAAACAAGCTGAGTTTATAGAATTACATAATCCTACAAAGCAATTTATTCAGTTAGTCAGCGCAAAAATTATCGTCAATAAAAGCACGATGGAATTACCCGACCTGATTTTATCTCCCGGAGAATATTTGGTTTTTCATCACCTAAAAGATAGCTTATTCTTTAAAGAAGTGAAGTACACTTTTGGATCATCCAGTTTTCCCTCTTTGCCAAATGCGGGAGGAACCATAGAATTAATGGACTTAGGGGTAAGTTTAGATAAGATGACTTACGGGATATTTCCGGCATGGCAACACTCGGTGGCAACGGGAAAATCGTTGGAAAAAAGAAGTTTATCTCATTTATCGGATTGTTTATTAAACTGGATTTCCTGCTCCAATGACATGGGGCACACCATGGGGATAGAAAATAACACATTTACTTTTGCCCTTCCCTTTTTTGAGCCTTTGGCAGATCATATTTTTCCGTCCACTGCAGATACCCTTCAATTTATTGCCCATGTTCCCTTAAAATGGCCCGACACCACCGATGTATCCCTATTTACGAATCAGGGACTGGAAATTAAGTCTATCACTAAGAGTTCTCAATCAAATGAGTGGACTTTGCATTTAAAAAAACCTATAGATTCAGGCATTATATATCCTTTTACTGTGTTAAAAGGGCTGAAGAACTGTTTGGGTCAGGAAAACAATCAGCCGCAAGTTCTGAGATTAGCCATTCCACAAAAGCCTGAGAAAGAAGAAAGAATTTTTATTAACGAAATTTTATTTGATGCCCTCCCCTTTCAGAAGCCGTTTGTGGAAATACAGGCTAATACCAAATACCCTATCGACATGAATAATCTGCATTGGGGCGATCGGAAAGAGGTAAATTTCTCTCAAAGAGTAATCTTCCCCTTTGAGCCTTATGCCATTACTGAAAATCCTGCTGCATTAATACAACAATACGGAGCATTGACACAAAATCAACGAATCATAGCGGGCGAAACGCCATTTTTGAACAGATCTCAAGGAAGTATATCGCTTTTTTATGATGATGTTGAAACAGATATTATCACTTACGATAAAGCCTGGCATTCTCCCTGGTTGACATCGACAACGGGCGTTTCTTTGGAAAGGAAAGGAGCACAAAGTAACGGAAGTAATCAAAGTGGTTGGTTAAGTGCGGCTGGATTTAAAACGGGGGCTAGTCCGGGAAGGGAAAATACGTCCTTTGGAAAGGAGCAAAGCCTGGTAAATGAGGCCGTTGTTTTGAATCCACCAACATTTACACCATACAATCAACTTCAATGCTGTACCATTTCTTCGGTTAACCGTGGAAGCATCGTAAATATTCGCATTTTTGATTCATTGGGGAATGAGGTGAAATATTTAGTTAAAAATCAAGTGCTGGGCAGTAATGATGAAATTTGTTGGGATGGAAAACAACAATATGAGGTGCCACTGGCGCAAGGTCACTATATTTGGTGGATAGAATTGTTGAATGCCAATGGCGTAAGAACTATTTTCAGATTATTAAGCACTTTAGATTGACATGAAAAAATTTATTGACAGTATGGGCTACGCATTAAATGGTATAAAACTATTATTTGCTGGTCAAAATAATATTAAAATTCAAGGGGTTATAGGCATTTTGGTCTGTTTAGTAGGTTGGATTGTCACCTTATCTACCTTAGAATGGATGATCGTACTTTTTTGTATTGGGTGGGTTTTGTCGGCAGAAAGTTTCAACACTGCTATAGAATATGTGGTCGATTTTATTTCCCCTGACTACCACATAAAAGCGGGACAAATAAAAGATATATCGGCTGGAGGGGTATTAATTATTTCTATAACAAGCAGTATTATAGGACTTATTATTTTTATTCCAAAATGTATTAAGTTAATTCAGGCCATCTAAAAATTTGATATATTTGCAAAAAAAAAGCCGGAAGGTGGATCCAACCGGCTTCGAAAAGAGCTTTGAGAGGCTATCTACATACCATATAACGCCACGTTTGACGATACAGAGTCTGATACAATTT
>JBMLQR010000143.1:0-3954 GCA_049241465.1 Saprospiraceae bacterium
GACAAAGCTGTTACCCTCCTTGGAATATTCCTTGATTTGTGAGACATTGACCAGGTACGATTTATGAATACGGTAAAAGGTGGAACCCAGACTTTCTTCCAATTCTTTTAAGGTCTTGGCAATCAAATAATCCTTTCCCACGTGCAAATGTATGCGGCTGTAATTGATCGCTCCCTCAAAATATAAAATGTTATCCCTGTTTTCCATCACAAAGCCATGGTGCGTGGGGATAAACAGTTCCTTCCTGGCATTTTGATAAGCAATGGGAAACTCTTTCCATTTTTTTTCCAATCGTGCGATAGCCAAAACCAGGTCCCTGCCACCTATTGGATGTACCATATAATCGAATGCACCCCATCGGATGGCTTCCAGCGCGTTATTTTGGTCGGAAGAGGTGATAATGATCTCAAAAGGATACGGTGCCTTGAATTTCTCCAGAAATTTGAACGGCTTGCGTTTATAAATTTCCAGGATAACCAAATCAGGTACATCCTTTTTAATGAGTATAATTCCTTTCTTTATCGTTCTCGATGTGCCAATGACCTCTAATTTATCGCCTAAATATTCCTTGATTTGATGCGATATATTTGATATCTCTCTCTCCGTTCTTCCAATGATAATTGTTCTTAACATAATTTTTAAATTATTAAAAGGCTTCGCCTCCGATAAGTCGCAAAGATTTATCTACTTTAATTTTTTCTTGAATTCTAAACCCCAATTTAACTCAAATACCCTACATTAGGTAGTAATCAGTTGGTTATAATGCCCTATAATTACTTAACGTGGCATTAAATTTATTAACCGTATGCTTATTTGAATTAAGCGTAGGTTTTTTCACTTCTTTAAAATCATTTTCCAATAAAATAAGGGGGTCTAATAGCTCGTAGGTCAATCCGTTCTCTTCAAAAATGGCCTTATTTCCCTTGTTACTAACCAAAAACCGTATATCGAGCGGTTCCTCTGCCGATAACGCCGCACTATCCACCTTCAAGTATCTCCCACAGGTAACGACGATAGCTCCCTTATTTCTATTTTTCTTTATGTCCTGAGCGATAAGCGAAAGGTTTTTCGACTCCGTTCTTTCCAAAGCTAATCGACCCTCCGGAAATACCGCAGGTTTCACTTTTTCAGGAGTCAATACCAGTATGGGCAAATCAAGTCTGTTTTTAAACTTATCCAAGAGAGGAATCATCAAATTCAGCTCGTCTTCCATGAAAACGTCCGCATCAAAATATACCCGGATCCACTTATTATTTTCAGCACTATATTTTCGGGATATACTGAAAATCATTTCCCTTAACCGATGTAAAGTTCGCTTCTCCCATTCTTTAATATGTCGCATCTGATGCCCATGCTGCTCAATATACTCCAGGTCCTCATTTGACGTAAAAGACCTGTTCCTAATGTCATCGGGATTCATATTTTCCAGAATACGCCGACAGATTGGCACATATTTGTCGGAAATCCTGGGTTTTTCATGATTTCCGAGCAATATTATATCCGTTAAAGATTCCTCCTTTAAAATCTCCCCAAAATGCCTGAGTAGCTTGTTAAAACGATGCTCCGTTTCATTTCCCCTTAGAAATTTAGCCGCACCTTTTTTAGAATAAAATCGGGAGAAAAAAGAGTCAGACTGACCAAAATGATCTCTCTGATAATATGGAACCTGCCTGCAAATGGCCGCATTGATAATGACATCCAAGGTCAGATGAGACAGTGGAGAATCCAGCTGGTATTTCAGGCCATATAACAAATGCAGATATTCATGTAATATAATGACTTTAAAATCAGCTTCATTATGAATATGCTGCTCTAAAAAAGCTGGATTTAATAAAAGTTCCGGCCTTTCTTCCAGGGAAATAGCCAAGGTATTAACCTCGTCGGTAAACGAAATAGAAAGGTCAGATAAAAGCGTATGACAGGCAAACAGATTCTCATCTGTTAGATCGCTTATTAGATATTTAATTCGTTGTTCAGTCCAGATCATAAAATTCATTTAATTCGATTCGCTTTAATTCTATTTGCCTATTCATACGCTTGTCTGAAAAAATGAGCGGCTGCTCAGGATGGTAGATATTTTCTCCACTGCCAGCCAACACCAACATATTTCTAATCACTAATTTTTCATTAATACCTGAGAAAACAAACCCCACCTTTTCCTTACAATCTACCACGATATGACTTTCCGTTGGCAGATCTACCATTGATTTTGCTTCCTCTAAACTATGCCAGCCCTGTTTAACAATTAAAGAAAACAGATATTCCTCATAAGAGGAAAATGGCTCAGAAGACTTGAAATAATATTTGACCCTACTTGGCAAAGGCACTTCATTTGGGAAATAAACGTTTGAGACATGTAAACTTTTGGGGAAACCGTTTTCAGAATAATCCATCCAAGGTTTATAAATAATATTCATAATATTAGCTTAGTTTTTCCTGTTTCCTAAATTTCAAAATCATCTGGCATTTTTCAAAGCAATCATTTAAAGCCTCTTCAACATATCTGGGATCGATGATTAACTTATCGTGCGTCATGAGATATATAAAAAACTGATAGGCTCGTTTATATCTCTTCGACGTCTGTCCCCCTGGCAAAGTGAGCAGATAGACCTGACAATTGGACCAGACCAGATTTCCCTTTTCCATATTTCTGGAAAATTCCAGCCATTTAATTTCCCCATCGACATGAAGTATCTCCTTAAAGCATTTCGTCAGCATATTGAAAGCCTCTTCATTCAGTATGTCGAACCGATGAAGGATAGGTTGGGCCGAAAAAACCAGCATGGCTCTTTCGGTAATCGTAGAGTGATTAAAAAAGTGAATAAACGCTAAGCTTTTAAGATCTTTATCCACCGTGTTATCGAAAAGCATGTCTATTTTTTCTGTTAACCCTGCTTTCATAAAAATACCAATCCAGTCGTTTTCCTGCTTCTCATTAAACAGCTGTTGCATCATATTTCGGTGAATGGCCTGTATTAATCTGTCGGGAATCTTTTCATGAAATGCTTTCTGGGTGAGGGTATTTGTCAAGCCCAACAGCAGCGTATCGCCCATTTTATCCTTATTTTCTTCCCCATTCCAATGCTCATGAACCAGATCCAATGCGACAAGATTCCGGAGTAGCTGCAAGGATCTTTGCACGGAAACATAGACACCACCTTCATTCAACAAGGAAGTAACCAAACAGGCATAAGCGGCAAGTTTAGGTTTTGGAAAAAGCAATTGCTCTTCATACAGGGGTTTGAGTTTGCTAATAAACGCGATCAATTCGTTATTTAGCTCTTTAACAGGATGAGTGAAACCAGATATAAATCCTTCTAATTTTTCTTCGACACTAAAATTGTCCCAGGTAGGCGCTTCGATAATAAAAGCGAAATTTTCCACCAATTCCTCTTCCAGATAAATATTCCGGCGTTTAAAAGCGGTCATATCGCTATTAAATAAATCTGTATTCTCCATGGTAGCCCATCTGTATTGAAGTGTTTCCATTGGATAGCCATTTATCTGCTTTTCGAAAAGAATGGAACTGATAACACTCATACATATAGGTTTAGCCTCATTTAAGAGATCAAAAACCAGGGCTTGTTTCTTCCATACACTATCAGGCGCTGAAATAAACGTGATTTTATCGTCATTATCCTTAACCACCGGCATACCGGTGATTTCCAGCTTACTGGTCATAGCGGCATTTACCTTTTTAAAGGAAAGCCCTAACGCCTGAGAAATATAAACCAGCAGATTAGCCTTATCTGTACCCGGGCGACCGATAATAAGTATAGGTTCTTCGGTCACTAACGCTGCGAGAATCACTTTTTCCAATGGATCGAAACCAAGAACACCGATATTTTTTAGAAACATAATGAGGTATTTATGAACAACAGGACAAATTTATACTCAATTACTGATGGGATTGATTTTGACAAGGTTGTTAATTAGATATTGGAATTTTCACTT
>JBMLQR010000144.1:0-3896 GCA_049241465.1 Saprospiraceae bacterium
TGCCAAATGTTCCCTATTTCAGTCGTTTGGAAAATGATATCGCCTATATTTCATTAACCACTTTTACGCCTCGGGCAGGACGAAATGTTTCCAATGCCCTTAGGGATATGCGTCAGGAATTCCCAGATTTAAAAGGGGTTATTCTTGATTTGAGGGAAAATGGGGGAGGACTTCTTATGGAAGCTATCAGTGTCTGTAATGTGTTTATTCCTAAAAATAGTTTGGTGGTAACCACAAAAGGTAGAATAAAAGAACAGGATAGACTGTTTAATACCACCCAGGATGCCACGGACACAGAAATACCGCTGGTTGTTCTGATAAATAGAAGATCTGCTTCTGCTTCTGAAATAGTGAGTGGTGTAATCCAGGATTATGACCGAGGTGTGGTTATAGGCCAAAGATCGTACGGAAAGGGATTAGTGCAAAATACGGTGGATGTTGGTTATAATGCACGTCTTAAATTAACCACCTCAAAATATTATATACCAAGTGGCCGAAGTATTCAGAGTGTTGAATATAAAAATGGCGAACCTGTTGAGGTTCCCGATGATAAAAAGGTAGCTTACAAAACTTTAAATAACAGAACCGTTTATGACGGTGGTGGCGTTTCCCCTGATTTACCCATACAGCACCCTGACAATATACCTGTTATCCAATCCATTTTACGTCAGGACATTATTTTCAGATTTGTTTCCCGCTATGCGAATAGTCATAAATCTACGGACATAAATAATCTGAAATTCAATGATTTTGACCAATTTCTTTCTTTTATCAGGGATGAGCAGATAGAGTTTGAAACGGAAGCCAATAAAGCGTGGAAGGAATTTGCCAGAAAATCAAAAGAAGAGGGGTATGTGCTTACTGAAACCCAAAAATTAGTCACCGAAGCATTGGAAAAAGAGCAGAAAGCAATCCTTGAAAAATACAAAACAGAGATCATGAATCTGATTGAAAAGGAAATAGCTGCCCGACATTTCTATGCCAGCGGCAGAATAAAAATCGGATTAAGAAATGATCCCGAGGTAAAAGAGGCTATTGGGTTACTTCGACAACCATTGAGATATAATGAGCTATTGAGACCAAAACAATAAATAAAGAGACATGTGACCCCTTTGGGGTCAGGACCAGCGGGGATTTGGTCCGTGCGGCAGCCATGCAGTTACGAAGATGGATATTGGGACGGCGATGCCATGCAGTTACGAAGATGTCGGGGCTATGCCCCTATGTGATGTAAAAATATGGATGTTTCTGAAATGAAATCTATCGGATTTTCGGCATGAACCCAATGGCCGGCATCTTTGATTGAGACGATTTTGGCTTTAGGGAATAATGTAAAGATATTTTCTTCGTAGGAAGGGAGGATATAATCCGATTTTGCACCTTTTAGGAAGAGGGTAGGTCCGTCAAATGAACCCTTCGACGGAAAGTCAAGCATTTCCTTATATTGGTCGATTAAAACGGGGAGATTCATTTTCCATCCGAAGGTTCCATCTCCAAGTCTATCCAGGTTTTTTAATAGAAATTGAATAACCGATGGTTCGTAGATATAGGTAGAAATAATGTCAACGGCTTCTTGCCTGCTTTTTAATTCCTGAGGATTAACCTTTGACAGCGCATGAAGGATATCTTCATGACCTGGCAGATAAACTTTAGGCGCTATGTCAACCACTATGAGATGACTAACTAAAAGAGGATATTTTAGGACAAATGACATAGCTATTTTTCCACCCATGGAATGACCTATTAAGGAGACTTCTGACAATCCAAGATGGTCTATAAAATAACGAACATCTTCCACCAAGGAAGAATAGTCATGTTTGGGATCATGAAAAGATTTTCCATGATTCCTTATATCCAGAATAAACACCTGATAGTTAGCAGCTAATTCCTTAGCTATACTTTGCCAATTATCTAAGGAGCCAAGAAAACCGTGTAGTATAAGTAAAGGCTTGCCTTCACCGAATGATTTATAATGAAGTAACATGGTTGATATTTTGCCAGGGTATCCAATTCCCTGCTACCTCTAAAATATGAAATCGGGCGAATAATTCCTCAGCATACCACCCTGTTTTTCGTGTTTTTGTTACCATATTCCTATGTTTTTCACCGTGATAGGCATAGTTTTCAACAAAAGAGACATTTTGCCATACACTGAAGGTAGCTTGCTGAATGAGAGGCCATTCACCGACACCATTGGCAGAATAGAGACCTTCAGGAGAGTGATTTAAGCTTTTACTTACAGAAGGAACGTCTTTCCAAAAGGAAAAAAGGTGAGATTTTTTGATGGTTGCCCTGGTCAACACAGCGACAGGCATATCTGATTTGGGTGAGGTTACCACATCGAAGGGTTGTTTTCCGTCCCAGGTACCGTGAACCTTGCAGGTTTCCATAAAGAGCGTTCCGTAGGAAGTAGCGTCTTCAAACCAGAACCTCAGTTCAACTGAATCAGATAAGCCCCTTTTTGCCGTTTGTACATCGGGCCAGATGAGCAAAAGGCCGTACAGACTAAGGTCGGGGAAAATACTAAAGCCATTTCCTGCACCAGTCCCTAACATTTTTCCAAAAGAAGCACCAGGCAAGTTTCTAATAAGTACAGGAGATTGGCCCATTTTTTTGAAAGCCTCCCATCTGGAAGAAACACGAAAAAAGCTAAATGTGACTATTTGTGACATAGAATAAGAAACAAAAAAATGGAAACATGGTTCAGGAAAGGACAAAAAACAGAAAGGGGGATAAACCTTTCGACTTATCCCCCCTCCGTTTATGTTTGCGCTAAGCGCAAGCAGAAGATTATTCTACGATAATCATCTTACGAGTTGCAGTAAAATCAGCTGCTTTCAACGTGTAAGTTAATACACCTGTAGCAGATAATTCAGTTGACTTCAAGCTAACTTGGTTGTAACCTTTTGCATATTGTCCGTTGATCACTTTCAATGTACGACCAGTTACGTCCTGGATAGTTAAAGTAGCTGCACCAGCTGCTGGTAAGTTGAAACCAATGATAGACTCACCCGCGAATGGGTTAGGTGTATTTTGGTATAACTCATAGTTAGCAGAAGCTTTGCTTGCATTGAAGTTTAAACCTACGTTAACAACTTCTCCACCTTTGTAGGCTTCAGCAGCAGTGTAACGGCTGTTTAAGTTCAATACTTCGCTTAAAGTTGTGTTAGATTTAGCACGAACTACCAAGCTAAATAATACACCACCTTTTGCTTCGCCATTCCAGCTAGCAGTAACAACACCTTCTTCAGCGAAGATACCGAAGTTTTCTTCAGCTGCGATACCAGGTACTAAGTCAACTAATTCTAAACCTTTTTTGTCAAGGTTTAATGTGAATTGGAATCCTTCGATACCGTTTAAGTCAGCAGCAGTAAAGTCAACTTTGTATTCATTACCAGCAACTAGGTTCATGTCAGCAACATTGATTCCTAAGTTAGAAGTCAAGTTACGAACACTACCTTGAGTACTGTTAGCGATAGCATTACCGTTTACATCACCAACTTTCACAGCAACGAAATTAGCAGATAAAGAACCTACTAAGTCGTTTACGTTTTTAACTTCTGGGAAGCTAGCCGCCCATGGGTTAGAAGCATTTGGGAAAGTGTAAGAAGCGTCAACGAATCTCCAGCTGCTATTGTTAGCAAATGTAGCGTCGATATTCAAGATTAACTTACGTAATTGGATCAAGTCTAAAGTAGTTACAGACTTAGAGTTATTTACGTCAGCAGCGATCAATTTGTAAGGAGTATTCAAAGGCTGAACACCTAAGATATGCTTGCTAATCAATACAAGGTCAAAAGTAGATACACCATTCAAGAAACCTTTGTTCAAGCTTGGAGTTACAGTGTAATCCGCACCAGCAGTTAAGTTATTGAATACGAATAAACCGTTAACAC
>JBMLQR010000145.1:0-1575 GCA_049241465.1 Saprospiraceae bacterium
TATCCACAAATAGAAGAGAACTGATCGTCAATCGTAATATCCGAAAGCTGGTTCAACCCACTGAACAGATTTACTTTTGAGAATTTGGTTACCCCCGTCATGAATATAAATTGCAAATTGGCGTCTTGTTCTTTTAAAACACCGTAAAGACCTTTAAGTGAATCTCTTATTTCAACAGCCAACAATGGTTCATTTAGGTTATCTAGCATAGGCTTGTCATATTCGTCAACCAATACCACCACCCTTTGTCCATATTTTGCTGCAGCCATAGAAATAAGTCTGCTAAAATTGTCCTCTATATCAAATGAATCATAATGAATACCAAGCCGATCTTTATTTTGCTGAATCAACGCTTTAAGTCGCAAATCCAGTTCCTCCTGATTTTTCCCTCCTCCTGCTGCAAAATCAAGTTTGATGACTGGATATTTCTTTGACCAATCCCATTTGTCGACAATATACAGACCCTCGAAGAGTTTCTGATTACCCTCAAAAATTTCCTTTAGCGTGTCCACAAACAGACTCTTTCCAAAACGGCGGGGACGGGACAGGAAAAATGCCCCAGACTGACTTGTTAGATTATAAGCATATTCTGTTTTATCAACATAAATACAATTATTTTCTAAAAGTTTGCTTAAAGTACTTATCCCTAAGGGTAATTTTTTCAAGATTTTGTATTTAAATTACCTTAAATATACGATATTAATACCAAAATCTGAAAATGCACCGGTATCATGGGAGGGCGAATGCAATTCGCCCCTACAATAACCCTCAAATTTAAAACGAAAACCAAAACCTTCCTATTAAAATCCTGATTCAAGACAAGATGCCATCAACATCGTTTAATAGTTCACGTAGGAGGCGAATTGAATTCGCCCTTTTTTAACCATTACCTATTTTTTTTTGCATTTACCATGCCCCCAAATAAAACATCCATCCATTTAAATACCTTGCGAATACGCCTGTAACACGAAGGAAGATGCCATTGTTCCGCAAATAGGGAAATGTATCTGTATCATGGGAGGGCGAATGCCATTCGCCCCCACGAACGTGAATCCAACGCCATTAGGTTTCAATGTAAATTCACCTGCTTGTAGCTGGGTTTTGAAACAGGATTTAAAGGATTTTGAGGATTAAAGAGAACTTCTTGGTTACCCTTTTGACTTGAATTCAAATAATAAAAAGGGCCATATTATTTTTAACTCTAATTTTTTACTAAGCCCTATTTCTATTATTTTTCTCAACGTAGTTAGCAATTCATTGGGTACCAAGTTCTTCCTTCTTATGTTAGGCGGTTGGAAGTAAATTTATTTCCGATAGTTCCTGCCCTATTTGGTGAATTCCGCTCAATATTTTTTCCGTTTGTTTTGGTGATGGTTTTTTTGTTCCAGAGACATATTGAGAGAGTAAAGTAGCATTCATTCCAATTTTTTCAGCTAAGAATTTTGCATTAATCACTTTATAATATTTAAAAAACTGTTTAAAATCTATTTCAAATTTAATGTCATTCGGTTCGACTTTCACATTTTCTTCTTCAAAATAAAATTCAGTTGCTTCATAAGTGCTGTTTATCAATTC
>JBMLQR010000146.1:0-1088 GCA_049241465.1 Saprospiraceae bacterium
TCCGAAGTGACATATCGTTGGGTATTATGAGAATCAATGTGATAAGATCCCATTCCAATGGATTCAGGGGTTTCAATTCTTTGCATCACATCATGTTCTGTCGTAATATAATCACCAATCATTCTTCTCGACTCCCGAACATAAATTTGGTGTGGCCAATGATTATTATCCTTAAACTCGTCTTTAGCAAGACCATAGGATGCCATTTTCGTTCGAATAGCATCGGGAACACGGGGATCATTGGCAACAAACCATAATAAGCCCGCCTGATAATCATAATGTTGCTTAATGATTTCCTCGCGGCGCTGATAATCAGCTTCCGGATAATCATAATTCATACCAATAAAATCAGAGCTGAAGGCTCCATGATTATTTGTATCCGTTTTCTTATTGGGCAGAACATCGAACTTGCTGAACCAATCATTCCTGCCCATATTAAATTCTCTTAGCAATAACTCATATTTGGAGGCATCATAATTGTCCGGTTTTGGAAATGGTACGCTATTTTCTGGATGATTAGTCATACACATTCTAAAACAATAAGCCTGAATTTTTTTGTCTGCAGCACCAAATTCACCAGGAGGTTCTGCTGAAATGTAAGGAAGTAATCCGCTAGACGGATCATCCTTGATTTTATAGGGTGAAATATTAGATTTAAAATGATGATCATGTTGAAAAACACCCGTTTGAACCCCATTAAACGTTTCGTTATACTTTGCGTTACCTTCCCTACCTACATGAAAATTAATTCCGGCAGCTGCCATCAAGTCACCTTCATAAGTAGCATCAATGAACATTTTACCTTTAAAAACCTTACCTGAAAGTGTTGAAAAAGAAATAATTTCCCCCTTCTTTTTTATCAGCCCCTTATTTCTATCCAGCCATTCACCCCGAAGAACCTTAATATTATTTTCTTTTACAAAATCCTCAAAAACCTTTTCTGCAACATGCGGCTCAAACAGCCACATAGTGCGAAATTCACCATCCATAGCGACAGTTCCTTGACCTTTATTTCCAAAATCACTTTGATTTTGCCAGTTCCATGCAGCATCATCCTTATAATGCAGCCAGACCCTATGATAAAATTC
>JBMLQR010000147.1:0-1167 GCA_049241465.1 Saprospiraceae bacterium
GTACAGGAGCTTTCCAACCATCAATGAAATATTCAGGGGATGACCTGAAGGCAAGGTCTGCCGCTTCAGGGTATTTGACTGGGTCATACCAGGGGGCAAAGGTGGGAATTTCATCATTCCAGTTATGAACCCCATGAATATCAACTCCTGTAAGAAAAAGTTCACTTCGTTGTGCGAGTCCATGAGCCGTAAGATAACCACCATAACTTCCACCCCAAAGGGAAATTTTTGTCGCATCTATATCTTCTATGTCCCTTAAAAAATGAGCCGATCCTATTAAATCTTTCACTTCACTGGCGCCCGTTGCTCCATAGTCTTTGGCTTCCCGAAAATTCAAACCATATCCAATACCGCTTCTATAGTTGAGCGATAGCACGAAATATCCTTTATTTGCAAAATATTGATTTAAGGCATAAGCATGAGAGTAATATAAACCATGGTGAAACCCGGCAAACATTTGCCTTCGGCTACCTCCATGTAAAAAGATAATGGCAGGATACTTTTTCCCCTTTTGGTAATTAGCAGGTTTTAATAACTGTCCAAATGAGGTAAACCCATCCGTTGCTTCAATGGAAACGGATTCCGGCTCAACCAGCGTAGCAGGGAAATTGACAGGAAACAAATCTTCTGCCAATGCCCGTTCTTTACCATTTAAAAGAATGTGAGGCCAGGCTGGTTTTAGTGCTGTCGATTTTAGGTAAACCAATCCATCATTCAGCTCCTGACATTTCCACGCAATATTTTTTCCACCCACTTTAACTTCAGTGGCATTATTCTCAATATTAATTTTTCTTATATGTCTCCTATCTACATCACCGTGGTTGGAGGAGATAAACAATGATTTTTCATCTCTTGAAAGTCCCCAATTTTCAACTTCTCCTTCACCTGGAGTCAAATCTTTCACATTTCCAGTTGCATCATTTCTCGCATAAATATGCACCCATCCTGATTTTTCCCATGGAAATAATAAATAACTATTTTTTGTCCAGATAAGCCTGTTTTCAGTTACCGGGAGATCTTCATTAAAAACAGATCCCATCCCATCATCTGCCCTCCAGATTTCTTTGGTTGTCGCATTGGACAAATCAACAACTCTGATTTGCCATGGGTAGGACTCACGTTTTGGTGAAAAGGGTAAATTAAATCTGATGGGGGCAATCCTTATGA
>JBMLQR010000148.1:0-1011 GCA_049241465.1 Saprospiraceae bacterium
TTGATAAATATCATGCAGTGTTGCCAGGGAAGATTTTTTATGTTTTTGTCGAAAATGAATCCTGCCGCCTTTAGTTCTTTGATAGCCTGTGCCTCACTCATTTTGTGGATGTCTTTGATGGGCACTTCGTTATCTTCTGACCTGAATTCCACTAGTACTAATTTACCACCGGGCTTTAAAGCTTTGAGCATTGAAATGGCCATTTCATAAGGGTAAGAAAACTCATGATAACCATCCACTAATAAAACGAGATCTACTGTGTTTTCAGGTAAAGAAACACTCGTTTCTTTACTAAGTACAGGCACAATTCCCGACAGTTTTTCCTGTTTAATCCTTTTGTTCAGGTAGGCAATCATTTCCGGTTCTATATCTACGGCATATACTTTACCATTTCCCACTTTTTTTGACAGCAATGCGCTGTGGTACCCACTTCCTGCACCAATGTCTGCAATAATCATCCCAGGTTTTACATCAAGGTTCTTCAATAATTGAGAGGTGTTTTCCTCCATCTCCCTCTCCTGTCTTTCAAGCCAATCTATACCAAAATGGCTCATTACGTGGGCAATTTGTCGGCCCATATACCATTTATTGATACCATTTGGATCACCACCTTTGATAGTATATCGCCCTTGAGCAGAAGCACCGAACGAGAGCAGGAAAGCAACAAATAATAGTGAAATAGAAATTGATTTTTGCATGATTGACCTATGGGTTAATTTTTTAAGAATTGGGATAATTCATTTCATTCATCCCTTTTTTCTGCTGAATATCAAAACAAATGGAACCAAAATAAGACGCAAAAGGGTGTTCATTGGTTCTCAATTTTCCCGCATTTTTTAGTATCTCCCTTGCTTCAGTAATATTTTTATTATTTACGTCAACGATTAGAACAGCTGGATCAAAAAATATTTTTCTTGAGTTGAGTAGTAACACCTATATGGGTTAAACCGCCGCCAAGATGATAGATAGATCGGCCGAAATCAAAAGAAAAGCGTTTTATTTTAAGGCCAA
>JBMLQR010000149.1:0-1197 GCA_049241465.1 Saprospiraceae bacterium
CAGTGGCAAACAAAAGAAAAGCTAAATGAAATACAAAATTGAAACAAAAGAACTTGTAAGAATTATTTCGTTCACCAAGAGAATTAATGAATTATGAAAACTAAAGAAAAGGATACTAAAAAAAGCTTTGATGCAGTAAAGTTTATGCGCGAACAAAGAGATCGAATTTCAAAAGAAATAATGAATTTAAGTCCCGAAGAAATAGTGGAATATTTCGAAAAGAAAAGCGGAACAGCAAGTGCAAAGACCAGTGCATAGCATTATCTGGATTTTCCGGGAATGAAAGGTTTCTCTAAACGGAATATTTTTTCTTACTGATAGTTCAGTGCAGCAAGCTGCTGAAGTGAAAATAAAAAAACTCAGGTTTTCAAGCACACCACCAACGATATACAGAATTATCGTTCATTGAAGCGATAATTATAATTATCATCTATTTAAACGATATTTGCACTATGATAGCAGTTTACTCTTGAAAACATTCGACGTATTGCCATGTAAGGGAAGCACTTTAGAAGACATTAGTCTGGAACTTTTTAAGTTGAGGTATCTACCATCAGCTATTGACGCAGATACCTTAGCAAAAAATGGAAATGATTTAAAATCACAGCTGGCCTCCTTTAAATTTTATGACATCAAAGAAGATTGTCCGACATTTGCCGGTATTTTGATGTTTGGAACAAATCCTCGATTCTTTATTCCTGGTGCAATGGTACAATATGTTCGTTTCCAAGGAGAAGATGAGGCGAGTGATTTTGATTTTGAACACCGCTTCGATGGTGACTTGACAACCCAATTGGGGCAAATGGAAGGATTTATAAAAGCGAATATTGTGAAATTAGTGTTGCCTGAACTTGGTGGAAAATATGTTTCAAGTTATCCCTTACGAGCGGTAAAAGAATTATTATTCAATGCCGTAATTCATAAAAATTACCAATCTAATGCCCCGATCAAATTTTATGAATTTTCAGATAGGATAGAAATATCAAATGCTGGAGGTTTATATGGCAAAGCACAACCAGAAAATTTTCCAAACGAAAATGATTATAGAAATCCTGCTATTTCAAAGGCAGTTAAGAACCTGGGATTTGTTAATGGATTTCACGTAGGGGTAGAAGCTGCCATCGCTGCTTTAGGCAAAAATGGTAGTCCTGCGCCTGAATTTCTGAAAGATCAGCCTTTTTCATTTTTAGTTAAAAT
>JBMLQR010000150.1:0-2044 GCA_049241465.1 Saprospiraceae bacterium
TTTGTGTACCATGAGAGCCATAGATGAAAAATCTTTTAAATGGAGACCCTAAAAAATATCCTTACAAAGGAAGTATTTTTAAAAAAATACCGATTAAACTCCATCTTTTTGTGACATAAACCACTTTTTCCTTTCCTATACCCAAAAAGACCATCGCCTTTAGCCCTGCCAGTGTCAACAAATCCAGTCCGAATATCGGTAACTATGATATTTTATCCATACTCCTTTTGAGAAAAAAATCAAATATTCCTTTCTTTTTCCCATTTATAAACAACAGCTCCATAAATGTCGTGATGCTGAAATGAAATACGACTTTTATTCTTTAGACGGTTTACATCGACCGACATAAAGCCACCTTTTACCAGATGAAATTGGTGATAATCTTTGTTCTCCCCTGGTGTACCTCCAGCATGTTCGTCGCTCGCTGCGCCAATACTGAATTCGTTTAAGCCTGTTTCAGGATGAACGGAATGGTATTGCCAATGACGGTCGCCACATACTATAAAGAAATTATCAGGTACATTTTCCTTAATCCAGCTTCTTATTTCGTCGCCTTCATATTTAAACCCAGGATTACTATGATTATCGTTCTTCTGCACACGGTCTGGCCCAACTAATGGTGTTGGGCTTACTAAAATTTTCCAGGTAGCAGTGCTTTCTTTTACCGTTTTCTTAAACCAGGCTTTTTGTTCTGCACCCCATATTGTTTTTTCCGGACCATCTGGCATATCGTTATTTGAACGAAAATCTCTACCATCTGTGAGCCATATTTGAAGATCTTTACCCCATCTAAAAGTTCTATAACTTAATCCGTCTGAAATGGGCGCTTGTTGACGAAAAATATGCTGACCTTCGGTAAATGACAATTCCCCCATATTACCCCCTGGACTGGAATCATTATCCAGCGTGTCGTGATCATCTTTTAACCAATAAGTGTTTACATGCATATTGAAGTCAACCAATCGTGGCAAACTAAACATTCTTTCCCAATGATACCGGGCAAGGCGCGCATTGTTAGCACGAGGCATATCATTGTCATAATAAACTAAATCTCCAGTGAGGCAAGCAAAACGAGGCTTTAAGGCTAACATAGCTGGATAAATATGATGGCCATCCGGATGACCACGATCGGGATATCCCTGGCAGGTCATCAAACAAAAGCGTATATCCGAAACAACATTTTGAGCAGGCGCCGTTTGAAATTTACCCTTTATTTTAAAAGAATCTGTTTCGTTTTTATTGGCTGAAACCTCACTTTCATAAAAATAAGTAGCATTTGACTGTAAATTTTTTAAATGAAAATGATGGATAAAATCCATTTTTTCAGAAACCCCTACCCAATCACTCCTTTTGGCATTTCCTAGCGATTCTTCGGTACCGTAATGAATTCTCACAAAACCAGAAATACCCTGACAGGCACCTTCAAGTTCCTCTGTAGGAACTTTTGGTTCTGGCAACTGATTATTTTTATAATCCTGAGCGCGACCAGGAATTACTAATCCTTTATTATTCCTTTCTTTCTTGGCAGTTAACCTGGTCCAGATAATAGCGGTAGTATCAGTAACTTCTCCAACTCTGGTTCCCATGGCCTGAAAAACAGAAAAGGCTAATGCTTCATTTTTCCAAGCTGGAAATGCCATCGTAGTTAGCGCTAAAGCAGCTGACTCTTTTAAAAATTTCCTGCGTGTTTTTTTATCTGTATTCATTTTTGACATTTGATTTCATACGTTTTTACTACCAAGATAGGTATAATAATGTTTAAAATTAAAGCGCTGAATCTAATATTGCTTTAGTTCGTTGGTAACGAAGATGGCGGGGCTATGTCCCTTTGAGTTTATAAGAAATAATCGATTTACAAATAAACATTACCTCCAAACCGAAGACGTTAGCTGTAATCCTCAAAATCCTGTAAATCCTGATTCAGAACTTGCCGTTAGTTATAAATATTAAATCAAAACCAATAGGAGAAGGCCGTTTTGCCCAATATATAGTACAAAACCTAAAAGAGGCTATCTTTTTTAGACAGCCTCTCAAAAGCACATTA
>JBMLQR010000151.1:0-11514 GCA_049241465.1 Saprospiraceae bacterium
ATTTTGAACAGGTTTATACCTTAAATTCGGATAATTATCTCTTTAATTATGCTATTAAAACAGAAAATTTAGATGATATTCTGGATAAAGGGTTTAATTCCATTAAGCTTAGGTGGGTTAACTATCTGGGAAAATTGGAAAAGGCAGTGAGTTATGAGAAAAATTATTCTGCTATTTATTATAAACCGGGTATTGATAATCCAGAGCATTGTTCTTGCACAAGTTCCGATATTGAGAACAAAGAAAATATACCTATTAAATGGGTTTCCTTTACCCAACAGTTTTTTAATGTTAGTCTTTTAGCGTCTGAAAATTTTAAAGGGGCTAAAATGGTAACCACATTTCTCGATGATTCTGATAAGGCGTTGAAAAAAATGGATGCAGAAATTGTTATTCCTTTTAAAAACGCTGATAATTCATTCTCAATGGATTTTTATGTGGGACCCAATGAATTCGACAGACTATACGCCATGGGAAATAATCTGGAGGATATTATAGCTTTTGGTACGTCTTTCTTTGGAACCATAAACCGATGGGTAATCCGTCCAGTATTTAATTGGATTTCTCAGTTCTTTGAAAATAAAGGAATTGTTATTTTCATATTAACCTTTTTAGTGAAGTTGTCCTTGTTTTATTTGACTTACAGAATGATTTATTCTCAAAGTAAAATGACGGCACTAAAACCTCAAATTGATAAATTGAAGGAAAAGCATAAAGATGATGCTTCTACCGTTCAAATGGAATCAATGAAGTTGTATAGAGAATTTGGAGTTAATCCTTTAGGAAGTTGTCTTCCTATGCTCTTACAAATGCCTATTTGGTTCGCACTATATCGCTTTTTTCCAGCAGCTATTGAATTTAGACAGGCCCCATTTTTATGGGCAGACGACCTTTCTTCCTACGATGAATGGATTCAGTTACCTTTCGCTATTCCCTTCGGTTTTGGAAGCCATATCAGTTTATTTACTATTCTTTGGGCCATTTCAACGCTTGCCTTTACTTTTTATAATTCTAAAAACATGGATTTCTCTGCTAATCCTGCGATGAAATGGATGCAGTACGTTATGCCAATTATGTTTTTAGGATTCTTCAATAGTTATGCGTCTGGATTAACTGCTTATTTATTGTTTAGTAATGTCTTGAATATTGGTCAGACAATGGCTACAAAGGCATTCCTTATAGATGAAGCTAAAATTCTGGCCCAAATGGAAAATCACAAGAAAAAACCTAAAAAGACGGGTGGTTTTCAAGATAGATTACAAAAGGTATTGGAAGAGCAAAGAAAAATAGCAGAACAGCAGAAAAATGCTAAAACGCAACCGAAAAAGAAATAATTAACTTAAATAAGCTTCGGCGGTCTTGTCTTCGTTGAAGATTACTTCAATATTGTTATGTAACGTGGTGGCTAGTGATAGCCCCACGTAATCAACCTGAATAGGAAAAAGTTTATGCTTGCGATCTACTAATGCTGCTATTTCAAGTCTTTCAGGAATGATGTCCAAAAATGGTTTACAGGCATAAAAAATAGTTCTTCCTGTGTTGGCGACATCGTCAAATATAATTATTTTTTTGCCTGAGAGAGTACTGATATCAGTAGAAACCTCAATTTTTCCATTTAAAGGACTACTAGGGTCAAGTTTTATTGAAAAAAAGTTTATGCTGAGAGGACTAGTCTTCATTAGTTCTTCGCCGACAATATTCGCAAATTGAACTCCTTTTTTGTTTATTCCCGCAAAAAATATTTCCTTATCATCTAGATGATTACTGCAGATCTCTATAGCTAATCTTTTAATTTTTCGGGCTACCTGATTGGAACTTAAAATCTTCATGGAAGGGAAATTTAGTTGAAATTGAAATTAAAAGTCTAATGTAAAACAATTACCTTTAAAGAAAAAAGGATATATTATGCATGAACAAATAATCTTTTCAATTCTTTGCATTTTATCTTTTGGATTTGCTGCAAAAAGATTTTATGCTATTTGGAGAAATATTAATCTCGGTGTTGATTGGGCGCCTACCAGCACTCCATTGGAAAAATGGAAAAATGTCGTTTTTATTGCCTTCGGTCAGAAAAAAATGTTTACAAAATGGTTGCCTGCTACCTTACATCTATTTATTTATGTGGCATTCATTTTTACACAAATTGAATTAATAGAAATTCTGGTGGATGGAATAACTGGTTCTCACCGGATATTTTTACCCATATTAGGTTCCTTTTACTTATTTATCATAAATTTTATTGAAGTCCTTTCCTTATTGGCACTTATTGGTACTTTTATTTTCTTAGCCAGAAGAAATTTATTGAAAATTCCCCGTTTCCAAAGCATAGAATTAAAGGGTTGGCCTACATTGGACGCATTAATCATACTGTTAGCTGAAATTGTTCTGGTTTCTTTCATTTTTATGATGAATAGCGCAGACGTAGCTTTACATCAAGAATCATATCAATTTTTTTTAAGTGGGTTCCTTGTTCCTTTGATTCAGGATTTTGATACCAATACACTACATTTGTTAGAAAGAGTAGGGTGGTGGGGTCACATTATAGTGGTTTTTGGATTTATAATATATCTTTCTTATTCAAAACATTTACATATTATTTTTGCCTTTATAAATACCTATTATGCAAATACCCAACCCAGAGGTAAAATAGAAAATATGCCTGCAATTATGGATGAGGTTAAGTCTTTGCTGGGAATATCAGAATCAACTAATGACACCAATCAATTGCCAGATTTTGGAAGTAATGATGTTTTTAATCTTTCTTGGAAAAATATTTTAGATGCTTATACCTGTACTGAGTGTGGCAGATGTACTGAGGTTTGTCCAGCAAATATGACAGGTAAAAAATTATCTCCTCGTAAAATAATGATGGATATCAGAGACAGGGCCGATGAGGTTGGAAAAAAACTGGATAGTGGTGATGTAGCCTTTTGCCAAGATAAGAATCTGCCTCTGTCACCAACAAATTTTTCAGATGGTCTGTCCCTTTTTTCTCAAATATTACCAGAAGAAATTCATGCTTGTACCACTTGTAATGCTTGTGTTGAAGCCTGTCCCGTTTTGATAAACCCTCTTGAACCAATTATAAAAATGAGGCGTTATGAAATATTAACCTTATCAGCCGGACCAGCTGATTGGGTTCCTCTTTTTAATAGTTTGGAAAATAATCAGGCAGCGTGGTCATTGTCAACAGAAAGGTCCGCTTGGATTGCCGATGTAAATGATTAGTTAATAACCATAAGCTCTTATATGTCTATCCAGGTTCCTATTTATTCAACGCTTTACAACGAGGGTATTTCTCCTGAAATTTTATTTTGGGTAGGGTGTGCTGGTAGTTTTGATACGCGCGCTCAACGCGTTACCAAAGCATTCTGTACTATCTTAAATAAAATTGGCGTATCCTTTGCTATTTTGGGAGAAGAGGAAAAGTGTACAGGTGATCCCGCCAGAAGGGCTGGGAATGAATTTGTTTTTCAAATGCTCGCTCTTCAAAATATTCAAACCTTAAACCATTATGGTATCAAGAAAATAGTAACTGCTTGTCCTCATTGCTTTAATACGTTGAAAAATGAGTATCCTGAACTAGGTGGTAACTATGAAGTCATTCATCATACTTCCTTTCTTAATGATTTAATTTCAGATGGAAAATTAAAACTTCAGGGTGGTGGTTCATTTTTAGGAAAAAAAATTACCTATCATGATTCTTGCTATCTTGGCAGAATTAATGGTATTTATGAGGCTCCACGTGAAATCCTGGAAGCGCTCGATGCTGATTTAGTTGAATTGAAAAGATGTAAATCCAATGGTCTGTGTTGCGGTGCCGGTGGTGCGCAAATGTGGAAAGAGGATGAACCTGGTTCCAGTCGCATAAATCAGGCGCGGGCCACTGATATAATAAATTCTGGGGCAGAAATAGTAGCTGCAAATTGTCCCTTTTGTATCACCATGCTGCAGGATGGTTTAACCTCAGATTCAACGGAAAAGAATATTATGGTCTTAGATCTATCCGAATTAATTGTTCAACAACTTTAAAAGGTATCAATGGATAATTTGTTAGGAAATAACTTGAAATTGGCGTCTTTCCATCCAACATCTAAAGTTTGGTTATTTACTTCCGATAAAGTATTAAATGATTCAGAACAGCTGTCTATCCAATTGGATATAGATTCTTTTTGTGCTCAATGGGATAGTCATGGAGCCATTTTAAAGGCAACTGGTTTTGTCTTGTTTTCAAGAATATTAATGCTGGTTGTCGATGAATCTTTTCATCCTATTAGTGGTTGTTCTATGGATAAATCAGTGGCGTTTATTAAAATGGTAGAATCTAAATATAATCTATCGTTATTTGATAGATTACTGCAGTCTGCTTATGTGAATAATGATTGGCAAACAGCTTCAACCACTGGCTGGTCTGAAAAGTTAAAGTCAAATGAAATTAATTTGGAAACTGTTTTCGTTGATACCCTGGTAAAGAACTTGCACGATGCTCAACACCATCTCACTAAAAAATTAGGTGATTTCTGGCTTAAAAGAGTAATCTGAGTTATTCGTCGGCTTTTTGTCTATTTTAAGCTATTTTTTGTAACTTATCTTTAAAAAAAATGGTTTAATGATTTAATACAAAATGTAACATGCTAACTAAGGTTAAAAACTGGTTTGGAATAGAAGGCGTAAAAATGGATATCTTACTTCCTGACGATATCAGATCAGTAGACGGTCTTTTTTCAGGTATTTTGGTATTCAATGCTTTAACTACTCAGGAAGTTCTAAATGTCAAAGTGAAAATGGTTGAACGCTACGGAAGGGGTAGGGGTTCGGAAAGGTTGGTTAATGAATATGTCTTAGGTGAGTTATTTATTGATAAGTCTATCATCATAGAGGCGAATATTGAAACTAAATTATCTTTTGCTTTTTCTTTTAAATATGTAACAGCTCCGATTGATGATTTTGCTAAGAAAAATATTCTTTTCAAGGGAATGGCTAATATGGCCAAAAAAATGAGTAAAGTTAATTCAGAGTTCCGCATCGAAGCAGAGGCAAAAGTGAAGGGAACTGCTTTAAATCCTTTCGTTCAAAAGTTTTTTCAACTAACCGGTGTCTGATCCTTTTTATTTATTTCAAAGGGTAGCTTTACTTTATCATTCCATTTTGAACGTTTCTTACTTTTTATAAGTTCAGCCCTTTCCTTTTTTACTGCATTTATGTTTCCCCATTTTTTATGTCGAACAATGATTAAATCCAATAAACTAAGCGCTTCTTTTTCAATTCCCATTCTGCGCATGATTTCATAAGACCTCCATAAATACAGGGCACTTTCCTCACTTTCTGGAAAAAAAAGGGAATGAATTTTAGCCATATTAACTAGTTGCACCCCATCTTGATAGGATATTAACTTTAGGTGCTCTTCTTTTATATTATTATATTTTGTCATGAAATAGGATGTTTTTTTGTCTTTACTCCATCTTTCCCCAACTATACCTGAAATCCATTTAGCAGTCTCCTCTTCTTTTAATATGGTGGTGTAAAAATTATTAATGGCGTTGTAAAATTCAGCTTCAAATATTATATCAGGATATTTTTGAAGGCTTAATATGATTAATTTATAGGCGAGTTCCTCGTTTTCGTCAGCTATGGCCGTTGTAATTGAATTTTTTAACAGAGTAAAGTTCCTGATAGTATCTTTAGGGTATTTATTTAAATAAGCTAATTGCTTATCAAGTTCTGTAGGTGTGCCAGGGTTGTTATTTCCTTTCCCATCATTTTCAAGACCTTCAATCCATTGAATCTGCTCAGATTGACAGGATGAAAACAATAAAATAAAATATAAAATATGGATTTTGAAAAGATTGGTAATTAATCGCAAAACGTTTTGATTTAAATACTTCATGAAAGTACATGAAACATTTGATTATTTTACTTGTTATTTCTAAAATAATAGGAAAAAATGTCTGAAATTTCACTTTTTTGGTTTAGAAGAGACCTAAGATTAGAAGATAACAAGGGCTTGTTCAATGCGCTTAAAGCAGGCTTACCTGTACTGCCAGTTTTTATCTTCGATTCAAATATATTAGATAAATTATCAAATAAATCAGATGCCAGAGTAAGTTTTATCTACCAGCAAGTGAAATTGCTAAGAGAAAAAATTGAAAAACTAGGAGGAAGTTTTTATGTCGCTTATGGAAATCCTATGGACATAATTGATAGGATCACGATGGAATTACCTGTAAAACATTTGTTCGCCAATAAAGATTATGAATCTTATGGAAAGCAACGAGATCACTCTATTAAAGAATCTTTGGAAGCCAAAAATATTACTTTTCATCTAAGTAAGGATCAGGTTATTTTTGAAGAGCGTGAAATTTTATCAAAAACTGCTGGTACGCCATACACTGTATTTACCCCGTATAGTAAATCCTGGAAAGAGAAATTGAAAGCAAATTTGTCAGATGGTGATAATAATCCCTTGCTTGCGTATGATTCTGAGGGATTAATACAGCATAACCTATTGTCAAATGTTAGGGTACCCCTGTTTCCAACCCTAGATTCTATGCATTTTAAACCTTCACAAATAGACATTCCCTCCAAAGAGTTAAATTTAAAAGTTGTTGAGAACTATACAGAAAACAGAGATTATCCTGCGAAAGTTGGAACCAGCAGGTTAGGTATTCATCTTCGATTTGGTACATTGGGTATCAGAGAATTAGCAAGAAAAATTATTCATCTGAATGAAACGTTTTTAAATGAACTGATCTGGAGAGATTTTTATGCCCAAATATTGTTTAATTTCCCTCATGTTGAGAAAAATGCCTTTAGAAGTAATTATGATTTAATAAAATGGAGGAATAATACAGAAGATTTTGAACGGTGGACCTCAGGGAAAACAGGCTTTCCTTTGGTTGATGCCGGTATGAGAGAGTTAAATGCTACTGGGTTTATGCATAATAGAGTCAGAATGCTTACAGCGAGTTTTCTGACAAAAAATTTACTCATCGATTGGAGATGGGGAGAAAAGTATTTTGCAGAAAAATTATTAGATTTTGATCTGGCTAGCAATAATGGAGGTTGGCAATGGGCTGCCGGATCAGGAACAGATGCTGCTCCTTATTTTCGCATTTTTAGCCCAGACGCTCAAATGCTTAAATTCGATCCTCAATATCAGTATATTAAGAAATGGGTGCCAGAATTTGGAACAATCCATTACGCAAAGCCTATGATTGATAGTAAATTATCTAAAGAATTATGTCTGGCTGCCTATCAATTGGCATTAAAGGGTAATTCTTAAGACTCTTATGAATTTTTAGGATTTGTGGAATCAAGAAAGTTTTTCCATCATTTATAATAACAAAATCTGCAAGGGGTAATTTTTGTTCGTCACTCCATTGTTGGTTCATTCTACTAGCTATTTCCTCCTCTGATAATCTATCTCTGTTTTTTATTCTGTGAAGTCGAAGTTCCTTTGGTGCAATGACCAAAATATTGTAATTAAGTTGTTTATATATGCCAGTTTCAAATAATATAGCCGATTCCCTTAGAAAGTAACTATTATCCCCGGGTATTTTTTTACTCCATATTTCAGCATCTTCTCTTACTGCCGGATGAACAATTTGGTTTATTCCTGACAATAATTCGGTGTGGTTAAAAATTTTTTCAGCAATATATTTTCTATTCAACGTCATGTTACTTAGGTAACTCTCTTCACCCAAAAGATTAATTATTTCTTTTTTAACCTGCTCATTAGTCTCCATGATTCTTTTTGCCTCCAAGTCAGAATTATAAACTGATATGCCTAAAACCTTGAAAATGGCACAAACCAGTGTTTTTCCACTGCCCATTCCGCCGCTTATTCCTACAGAAAGCATATTTTTGTTTTTTAAAGAAAGTTTAATAAAAATAGAAATTATGGCGAAATTCAGAAGAAATCATGTTCCAACGAATAATTATGGTAAAAGAGTAATTATCTTTTTGTTGCTTATCCTATTTTTAACTGCTGCAATAATTTATTTAACGAGTTTCCTCCCTTAAATAAACGTCTATCAGGTCACCTCCTAAAACATAAGATGCAGACTTATTCAAGTTTTTCAAATGAATTTCCTTGCCTTCTTTTAATGTTTTTTTAGTTCTTATCAATCTCAGTTCATCCCACAAATTAGAATCCAAATAACTTTTGATAAGTTGTCCGCCGCCTTCAACGAGAAGACTACCAATATTTTGATTGTAAAAATAGGTAGAGATTTCATTTAAATCGAGGGATTTATTTTTATCAAGGCCAATTTGAACATCATTTATATTCTTCCTTTTTAGGGTAAATCTTTTAGCCACATTTGGCTCATGGAATAGATTAAGATGTTCTGGAAGAGAATTATGTTTATCCATCACATATTTCAGTGGAGATCTGCCTGGGAAAAATCTGGTATCTAAGAGAGGATTATCTATTAATGCGGTGTCTGTGCCAACTAAAATAGCGTCAACCTCACTTCTCCATTTATGTGTTAATCGTGATGTTATGGGTGAACTTAACCAAGTATTAACTTTTTCTTGCGATGCATAAAAGCCATCTTCAGAAATAGCTAACTTAAGTATAGTATATGGTCTTTTTTTAGTAACAAAAACACTTCTTTGTTTTACCAACACTTTTCCTTTTTCTGGTAAAATATCCTGGATTACCTCTATGCCATCATTTTGTAGTAAAGTAACTCCGTTACCATTCACTTCGGGAGAAACATCCTGGGTTGAAATAACTACTTTTTTAATTTTATTTTCTATGATCAAAGAAGTGCAGGGGGGTGTTTTACCAAAAATATTACATGGTTCCAAAGAAACATATAAAGTTGCATTTTTAACTCTGTGAAGATTTTCTTTCTTTACAGATGAAAAAGCATTAACCTCCGCATGAGCTTTTCCATATTCCGCATGATAACCTTCGCCAATAATTTCATTGTTTTCAACTAACAAAGCACCAACCATGGGGTTTGGAGACACTTTTTGACCCCCATTTCTGGCTATTTCGATACACCTTAAAATAAAATGCGCGTGAGTATAATGTTTCATTAAAAAATTGATTTATATATAGTTCTGTTAAAAATATTTTTAGTTAATTTCGGAGTATTATTTAATTTTCCCCAAATCAAAACAGAAAAGTAGGGGGGATATTAAAATAAAATTGCTTTGAGTGCTTATTTTTTAGAAGGATATTTTATAACTATGGGAATAAATTATCATCTGGTAAAGATTAAAAACGCTGATGATTTCGTTATTTTGGATGATCAGGGCTTCCAATATATTACAAGTGACAAGGTAATGCTCTCATTGAACCTTGCAGAAAATTTGAGGTTACACTCAAGCGGTTGTATATTTTTTCAAAAAACAGTTAAATTATCTCCCTCTAATTACAAAACGACCACCATTTATCTTCATAAAATATTAGCAGAAACTTTTAAAATCAATGAAAAGACTAATATAAACAATTTAGTTGGATTTGTCAATGGAAATAAACTGGATTGTAGGTTAAATAATTTAGTTTTCAGAAGCAGGGCAGTAGCGAGTAGAACCAGAAAAACAAGTAGTAGTACGGGTTTTACAGGTGTCTATAAAGAGCACAACAAATTTCGTTCAGTTATTTCAATAAACGGGAAATCAAAACATTTGGGAATGTTCAAAACGGCTGAAGAGGCAGCCAAAGCGTTCAATGAAATGTCGAAAATATTATATGGAGCAGAGGGAAAACAAAATAAATTAGATTAATCGTTATTCATCTTTTTGTCGCTCTGGTCATTTCTCTTTTGCCTGGAGGGCCTGGCAGGGATTCTAAGGTAAAACCTATTTTCTTTAAAATCCTCTTTACCTCTCCCTTAGCACAATAGGTCACCAGAATAGCTTGGTTTGTCATTGATTCATATATTTTCTCAAATAAGCTAATTGACCATAATTCAGGCTGTGATTCAGGTGAAAAGGCATCGAAATAAACAATATCAAAATAATTATCTGGTAAGGTCTCTTCTATTATATCCTTATTATGTTTCGTTAAAGTTAAGTGGGAGTCAACCTCAATTAATTTATCCCATTCTGATATCAGAATATTTTTAGAGATGGTGGCGGGTATTTTCAAATGATCCTCATATACGCATGCGTTTAAAATATCCTCTGGCAATGGGAAAACATCAAATGAGTGATAGTCAACATGAACTGTTTCTTTGTCAACGATATTTTTCCATGTCAACAATACATTTAATCCAGTGCCAAAACCTAGCTCCAGTATTGAAATGTTGTCCTGCTTTTTTAAAACAGGTAGTAATCCAGAATCTACAAAAACATGATTAGATTCCTGGATGGCTCCATATTTAGAATGATAGGTTACCCCATGATCTTTAGAATAGAGGGTATAAGAGCCATCTTGTGTCATAACTAAGTCGGGAATGGAAAATATTGATTCCATGTTCTCAACTCAGAATTTGGGCAAGAGTAGAAATTATTTCACTTGCCATCGAAGACAGTTTAAAATTTGTTGGACATCCGTAACCGCGGTTGCAGGAAAAGGTTGATATCAATACAAATAAGGAAAGAAGGGAAGGAATGTGAATATTTTTTTTGTTCTGTTGCATTGGTAGTATAATTAGTTTGTTATTTTAATTAACGGAAACACAAAATTAATATTTTATAGCGATAATCCATTCAATAGAATTTGTTATTTTTGCATTCGTTAAAGATAGTTTTTCAAATCAATCAGAAAATGAATAGAGAACTTGCACTGCGTGATGCCCTAAGAGAGGCTATTTTAGAAGAAATGAGAAGAGATGAAAATGTTTTTCTCATGGGAGAAGAAGTGGCTGAATATGATGGAGCATATAAAGTTAGTAAAGGCTTGTTAGATGAGTTCGGTGCCAAAAGGGTTATCGATACACCTATTGCCGAATTGGGCTTTGCTGGTATCGGTGTCGGTGCTGCAATGAATGGTTTAAGACCAATTATTGAGTTTATGACTTGGAATTTTGCCGTTTTGGCATTTGACCAAATAGTGAATAATGCCGCTAAAACTCTTTCTCAATCTGCTGGTCAGTTTAGTTGCCCTATTGTTTTTAGAGGTCCGTCTGGTGCTGCTGGACAGTTGGCTCAGCAACATTCTCAAACTTTTGAAAGTTGGATGGCTAACGTTCCTGGCCTAAAAGTGATTTCTTGTGTTGATCCGGCAGATGCCAAAGGTCTGTTAAAATCGGCTATCAGAGATAATGATCCCGTTTGTTTTATGGAATCAGAATTGCTTTATGGTTTTAAAGGATTAGTTCCAGAAGGTGAATATACAGTGCCTATTGGATTGGCTGCCGTCAGACGTGAAGGAACGGATGTCACTTTGGTGTCTTATAATAAAATGATGCTCGTGGCTCTTGAAGCTGCTGATGAGTTAGCAAAAGAAGGTATTTCAGCAGAAGTTATCGATCTAAGAACCATTCGTCCACTAGATTATCATACCTTGGTTAAGTCCTTGAAAAAAACAAATAGGATGGTAGTTATTGACGAATC
>JBMLQR010000151.1:11614-26274 GCA_049241465.1 Saprospiraceae bacterium
TAGTTGGTCAAAATGCCATACCTCTAAATGCTTCCTTTTCGTTCAGATCCTTAGGTCCAACCAGGGGAGGGAGGGTTACTACGGTAACCGGTCATGCCGATGAGCCTAATATCTTCTTTTTAGGTTCAACAGGTGGTGGAGTTTGGAAGTCCTCTGATTATGGTCAAAATTGGTTGCCTGTCTCCGATAAGTATTTTAAAAGTCCTTCCATCGGTGCTATTAGATTAGCTCCTTCTAATTCGAAGATAATCTATTGTGGTACAGGTTCCGATGGTATAAGAAGTAATGTTATTGCCGGAAAAGGCATGTATAAATCTATTGACCAAGGAATAACCTGGTCATTTATAGGTCTTGAAAATACAGCACATATTGGAGCAGTAGAAATAGATCCTTTAAATGCTGAAATCGTCTATGTGGCTGCCATCGGTAATGCTTTTGCTCCAAATGAAGATAGAGGTATCTTTAAAACAGAGGATGGGGGAGTTCACTGGAAGAAAATATTGTATTTAAATGATTCTGTGGGGTTTAGTGATCTGGAAATACATCCAACCAATCAAAATATTATTTATGCCGGTTCATGGCGTGTTGACAGGAAACCCTGGACTATTATTTCAGGTGCAAATGTGGGTGGCGTTTTTAGATCTCTTGATGGTGGAAATACCTGGGAAAATATGAAAATGGGTCTTCCAGATGGACTCATTGGTAAAATTGATCTGGCTACTTCTCCCGCCTCTCCCGATAGGGTTTATGCACTGATTGAAGCGGATAAAGGCCAGGGAGGCGTCTATCTTTCAGAAGATAAAGGTCTTAACTGGAGTAAAATAAGCTCTTTTGCCCCTCTTTTAGATAGACCTTTCTATTATTGTAATATAGATGTTCATCCCGTTCATTCGGATTGGATGATAGTTAATTCGACTTCTCTTTGGTCTTCTAAAGATTTAGGTAAATCCTGGAACACACTAAATACGCCTCATGGTGATAATCACGATATTTGGATTAATCCTAAACAACCTGATATCTGGATTCAAGCAAATGATGGTGGAGCCAATGTGACGAGAAATGCGGGTCAAACCTGGTCTCCTCAAGACAATCAATCTACTGCCGAACTGTATCAGGTAGATATAGACGATCAATTTCCCTATTGGTTATATGCTGGTCAACAGGATAATACAACCATTGCCTTACCTGTTTTACCTCCTTATAATGCTTTAAACAGGACCGATAATTTTTGGATGGAAGTAGGAGGATGTGAAACTGGTCCCGTGGTCCCAATGCCAGGAAATCCTGACCTGGTTTATGCGAATTGTAAAGGTAGATTCGGTGTTTTTAACAAAAAAACAGGCCAGGAAATGCAATATTATATTGGTGCCTCAAATATTTATGGCCATGAACCTGATAAATTGACGTACCGCTTTCAACGAGTAACTCCCATAGAGGTTTCTCCGTTTGATCCTAAAACAGTTTATTACGGTTCGCAATATTTACATAAAACCATGGACGGTGGAAAATCATGGCTTAGAATTTCTCCCGACCTTACCGCCAGAACTCCTGAGACACAAATTATTTCAGGTGGCCCAATTACAAGGGATGTTACAGGGGAAGAATATTATAGTACCCTGTATGATATTGCGGTGTCTTCGATGGAGAAGGGGGTCATTTACACAGGCTCGAATGACGGGCCTTTATTCTTAACCAAAGATGAAGGCAAAAATTGGAAAAACATAACGCCAAATTCTCTTCTTCCAGGGGGTAGAATTGATTGTATTGAGCCTTCCGTTCATCAAAAGGGAAAATGCTATTTTTCTGTTCTAAGGTATCAACTGGGAGACTGGAAACCCTATATATACAAGTCAGCTGATTATGGCGATACTTGGCAATTATTAACTACAGGAGATAACGGTATTCCCTCCGATTATCCGGTGAGAGTCATTCGTGAAGATCCGCAAGTACCTGGTATTTTGTACGCCGGTACTGAATATGGTCTATTCCTATCCCTAAATGATGGGCAGTCCTGGTTCCCCTTTCAGCTTAATCTTCCCATCACCCCAATCTCAGATGTAAAAATTAAAAATAATGACCTGGTGTTGTCAACTATGGGTAGAGGATTTTATGTTTTGGATAACATTCAGACCATCAGAGCATGGAAAAATCTGGGAAATATTACTGAGTTTACTTTTATTAAACCAAATCCGCAATATAGAATGCGCTATCAGCCTAGTTCTTCAGCTGATTTGACTAAATATCCTTCTCCCTCTGTGTTTTTTGAGTATTTTATTCCAAATCAAAAAGATACTATTTTAACCCTTAAAATAATAGACGATAAAGGAAGATTAGTCAGGGAATTTTCCAGTGTGAATGAAAAAACGCCTGAAGACCCATCTTCAGGTAAAGTGGATATGGCTACTGGATTCAGAACGAAGGGTTTTAAAGCAGATCTAAAAACAGAAAATGGTATTCATCGATTTTCTTGGGATATGAGATATACCGGATTTAGCGCAAATGGTAAAAACGGGGTCTTAGCCGCTCCAGGTACTTACCTTATTGAATTTAATTATGGGCAGAAAAAATATTCCCAAAATTTTCAATTATTAATGGATCCCAGGTTACAAACGAACCAGATAACGCCTGATATATTAAAACAACAGGTTGAATTGTCGTTACAAATTCGCGATGTAGAGTGGCTAGCAAAAGATTTGGCTGCTCAATTAAAAGAATCGGTACAAATTGTAGATAAATCATCAAAGGCTTATTCTTTTTGTATTGATATGGAAAAAGAGTTAGTTACTTCTAAATCAGTTGCTTACAGTCAGCCAATGTTAATAGATCAGATTTCATATTTACGGGAAATGTTGAATACGGCAGATCAACTTCCAGGTAAAGATGCTTATGATAGATTTAAATCATTAAAAATGGAGGTTGATAATCTCATAAGAAAGTGGCAGGATAAATCAAATATCCCCGGTTTCACCCATTAATATAAATGGTGCCCAATAATAAGGCATTTTATTCATCATTTTCTTTTTGGTGAATTGAAGTGCCTTATTTTTGGTGTATCCTTTGGATAAATAATAATAAAAGATTTCCATAAACTGTGCAGTACTTCTATCATCCACCTGCCACAAACTGGTAACAACAGATTGTGCGCCCGCATTTAAAAATGCCTGAGCTATACTATTCATTCCCTGAGTAGGTGTATATTGTCCAATGGAAGATTGACAAGCTGATAAAACGACTAAATTTGCCCTGATTTTAAGAGAAATAATCTCATTGGCATAAAGAATCGAGGGTTCATTCTTGTGTATATTTTCAGAAAATATAAGCGCTCCTCCTTCTTCAGAATTTAAATTTGGATCGCTATGTGTGGCTAAATGAATCCATTCGTAGGCCGGTGCTTCTTTTATGAAATTTTTTACACTCGCGTCATCTTTTTTAAATGCTACGGTCGGATAGTATTCACTTATTTTTTTAATTTCAGTTTCACTATACTTCAAATTGGCAAAACCTCTGGAATCCTTTTGAAAATCGGGAGAAAATGCTAAAATTTTTCGTCTTAACACTTTCTTAGGTTTATGAATTCCTGGAAATGTAATGAAATGATAGGAAATGGAATATTTTTCAATCAATCGTTTTTTAGGGTCTTTCGGATGGACGAGGATTTCAAAGGGCAATATCGAAAGTATCTGATCAGGGAAAAACAGGATACTTTCTGTTTCTAATGGAATGTCAGGTAATAGACTTGAACTTAATTTCTCAATCAAAACTCGATAAATATCCTTGTAATTTACCTTAGATTTTTCCCCAGCCGAAGGCATTTCTCTAATAGCATTTCTAATGGATAAAATAGATTTATCCAATGGATTAGCCATTTTCCTAAGAAAAACATCCTTTTTACCATTGATTTCCGTCCAAATGATTATTTTATCCTGAATAACCTTATACCTTATAAATAGGGAATTAGGTTTGCTTTTAGGGTATTTATTTATATTATATGGGAAATAAAATGAACTTAGCAGGGCTTTTTTATCATCTGATTTTGCAATGAAATAATAATCAATGAAGGATGATTTGATTTCATTAATTATTCTATCCTTTTTCAAGAATGGTTTATTTGATTGCATAGAGTCAATCCACTGGTAATTGTCGTTTGCCTTTATAGAGGCCATTGAATCCTTTTGTTCTTTCAAAAAGCATTGAATTTCTATTAGCTCATATTTCAACAGATTTCGATAGTAATGAATATCGTTTTTTATTGATAATTCATTCATAAATTTATTTGCTTGATGATTTATATACCTTGCTTTTCCAATGTCATCCAGGTTTACATAAAATGTCGCTATTTGTAATTTTATTTCTATTTGCTTTATGGGATTTTCAAAATTAATCTGTGATTCAAATTCCAAAATTTCTTTTAAATTGATTTTTGCCTCACTATACTTTTTATGATTTATTAAAATGGAGGTGGTGAGCAAAAGAGCTTCTAATTGAAGTAATTTAGATCCAGCTTTATTTACCTTTTTTAAATAAAACAATCCTTTAAAGGTATCCCTGAATGGTGGTTGCATATATAAGTTTGCAAGCGTCAAATACCTGTTACCACTTTCGACAGATGGAGTATTTAATATGGAATCATGAAGAAATTGAGATTGCTCATACGATTTTATTGCTGATTCAATGTCAAACTTCATTATATGATATTGCCCAATAATCTCTTCTATATTTGAAAGCGCCAGCTGGTTAACAGGATTATTTTTAAGGTAATATTTTTTTGCTTGTTCTAAATGGAAGGAAGCCTTTTTCAGTTCATTTAGCTTTAAATAAGAGGAAGAAATATTTCCATGGATTTCACCCAACTCATTATTGGTGATGTTTGGACTAGTTTTTCTTGTTTCAAGGGCTTTTTTATAATAAAAAAGTGCCTTAGCTTCTTGATTTACGTTACTATAAGCGTTACCCAAGTTATTAGCTAGTTGTGCTTTTCTTATTAAATTTTTATCAAATAAAGGATATGCCTTATTTAAAAAGTATATGGCCTTATGAAAGTCTTTTAAAGACATATAATTATTAGCTTTCGCAAGATATATATTTCCGACATTTTCATCTTCCTTATTAAATGACAAGTTATTTAAAAGTTTTAGGGAGGTATTAAAATTTTTAACCAAATAATAGTTGTTACTTAAGTTCAGGGTGTATTTTAAATATTCCTTTTGATATAATTGGTGATCCTTAACTAAAGAAATAGCTTTTGTAAAATATTCTTCAGCAGTATTATATTCTGAATATCTTTGAAATAACAATCCTAAATTATTAATTGATTTTGATGTTTCTGGATGGTTTTCACCAAAATATAGAATTCTATCCTGATATGCCATTTTGTGATAAAATAAGGCTGAATCAGGTTGATTCATATCTTCAAAATAAAATCCCATTAAAGTGTTTGGTAAACCTACCATAGTAGAATCAAGGTTTCGTGGTGGGACAGGGAAGAAGTTTTTAATTTTCAATAAATAATAATAGGCTGAATCCAACTGATTATTATCATAGTATTTTTCAGCCAAAAGCACAAAACCTGAATAGTTTAGAGGAAGTTCTCCTGTATCCAAGAACTTTTTTTTACAACCACTGGAAAAGCAAATCAAATTCAAAAGAAGGAGTAGAATTATCCAACTATTTACACCATGATAAAGAAAACATCTATTCATATTTAGCGATTCAACCCTATAAAATTAAAGGGATTAACCATTTAAATAGTATAAATGTATCAAAAAAAGATTAACAGAATTATTTTATTTTTGTAATGTGAAACGGAACATTATTTGGTCTTAAAAACATATTAACTATGAATAGTAGTTTAGAAACAATGGATTTAGCCGCTGCCATACGTTCTGGCGGTTTAAAAAGAGAGCAAGCATTGTCAAGCCTGTATAACGTTACAGGATTGTTCTTTAAGATTAAGCAAATGGTTACTAATCATGGCGGAAATGAGGAAGATGCAAGGGATGTGTTTCACGAGGGTATAATCACATTGGATCGCAAGATTCGACAAGATGAATATGAAGACCGTGGAACCATTGAAAGTTATCTTTTTGGTGTTTGCCGCTTCATTTGGTCAAACCAGCAAAGGAAAAATAAACGGGTGGAATTAAAGGAAGATTTTACTCCTTATGACCAATCTACTGGGGAAAATCCACTGGATACCATGCTTAATAATGAAGGACAAAATATGGTTGCGACCTTATTCGGTCAGTTAGGCGAAAATTGTAGTAAAATATTATCCTTATGGAAGCTTTCCTACTCTATGAATGAAATAGCGGAGGAAATGGGACTTCCATCAGGCGATAATGCCAGAAAGCATAAATTTCGTTGTTATCAAAAATTACTTGGACTTATTGATAATTCGCCGGAATTGGCAACTAACTTAAAAAATTTAGGACAATGAATACTTCTGAGTACACAGAAAAACTGATGGCATTGGCCAATAAGGAATTATTTGGCGATGAAAAAATGCAACTTGAAAAGGAAATTCAAGATAATCCTGCATTAGCAGAGGAATATAAAAAACACCTCCTTGCTCAAGAACTGCTGGAGTCTTTTATTTCTCAGGATTTGAAAAAGAAGTTAAGCGCTTTTCCATTGCCTCAAGAAAAACCTGAATCTTCTGGTGCAGTTATTAGGAATCTAAAGCCTTCCAGGTACAAATGGACTATTGCCGCTTCCGTAGCATTAATATTAGGGGTATCCAGCTATTTATATATAGGAAATGAATTTTCATATCAGCATCTGGCCGATAATTATGTTCCCCAAATGCAGGAAGTCCGTGGAACGAATATGGTGGCTGATGATATATTAGAGAAAGCTTCTTCCTTTATTTCAAATAACAAAAGTGAAATGGCCATATCTTTATTAACCTCAATTACTTCAGACGATGATCGTTTTTTTATGGGACAACTTTTACTAGGAAATGCATATTTCCAAATAGACAATTTTTCAGCTGCTTCCAATGCTTTTATTCAAAGTTCAAAGTCAGGAGATGAGGAGGTTAAATACCAAGGGCAATATGGTTTTTTGTTATGTGAACTAAAATTGAAGTCCTGGTCGGAAGAAAACCAACGTTTGTTAAAGGAACTATCTGAAAATGAAACTTTTATTTATAAGAAAGAAGCAGAGGCTCTTTTGCAAAAATTGAAGATCGCAAAATATTTCAATTAATTTTTAATCAGTAATCATTATGAAAAAGGGAATCTCCTATATCATACCCATTTTTATTCTCTTTTTGACAAATCCATTGGTTGGATTTTCTCAGAAAAGGGAAAAAATGGATGGAGCTTTAAGGGCATTTATTGAAACCCCTTTTATGCAAAAATTTAAGGATTTACGATTGGAATCTGAAAATTTGGTGCTTACTTTTAAGGAAAACAAACAAAATTATACTGCTGCGGAAATCAATAGGGTTAAAACAGCTTATCAAAAAACAGTAGATAAATTCAACGCCCAATTACTTGATATCAAAGCTGATTTCATGAATGAAAGAAAGCTTCAGTATATTCAGGATTTTCCGGAGGATTATACGAGTGGATTAACTTCAGATATCAATGATTTGACTTCGTTCTATCAAAGTAATCTGCAACTGACTATCCAGGATGTGACGGATGCTACCGTTGATGGAAATTCTTTACTTTCTCTCGTTGCAGAACTCGCCAAGTTAGTGCCTGGTATGGTGACTAGTATCTCGGAGTTAAGATCATCAGTCAAAAAATTTGAAGATACTTATTTGGAGGAGAAACTTATTGGCCCGCATAAATTCAAATCCTGGGATGAAATCAATTATTAATCAAGTTATTAATATAATGTCATGAAAAAGATCCTCTGTTATCTCTTTATTGTAATAAGTTATGTAAATCAATCATTTACATTAGCTCAATCAACATCATCTTCAAATAAGCAATTGGATCCAGCTCTGAGGAAATTTGTTCAATCTGAAATTATGATAAAATTTAAAGATTTGAAAAGAGAAGCTGAAAATAGTGTTTCCTCTTTTAAATCGGAAATGAATAATTATAAGCCTGATCAAATTCAAAAAGTTAAAACTGGTTATGATAAAACGGCCGATAGATTTAATCAGGAGCTTGAAAATATGAAGATGGATTTTGTTAATAAAAAGAAACTTAAATACATTTTAGAATTTCCAAAAGATTATTCTCGTTCTTTGGAGCTTAATTTCAGGGAATTAGCTCAATATTATGCTGAAAACTTTCAACAGCCTTTGCAGGATGTAAGACAATCCAAAGAAGACGGAGGTATTGTCATTGCTCTTTTTGTGGAATTATTTAAATTAGTTCCAGAGGTTATCAACCATTTTAATGAAATGAAAGAAATGGCAGCCCGATATGATGATGCTTATCTTGAAAAATGGTTAGTTACCCCCTTTAAGTTTTTAACCTGGACAGAAATTCAAGCAGAAGCAGGTTACATAAATATGAATAATTCCAATAATTTATACAATAATGGGCTGAATACCAATCCATATCCTTATCCTGCTACACCAGATCCAAATACCTCATATCCCCCTGCAACAAACCTGCCTGTAACTTCAGGAGCTGATACAATTAAAACAAATTCACAAAATTGGTGGGAAACAAATACTACCTTGCCAGTACCTACTAATGTAGATGGCACAGCCCCCGTAAAAAATACAAATACAAAAACTATACCAGCGAAAACTAAAGCACCTGATCCATTTGCACCAGCTCCAGTTCAGAAAGACACCACAAAGTTAAAACCTTCTTCTGTTAAGGTAAATTGATTTGATTATGCTGAGGTTTTATATTTTCTCCACCCTTTGTTTATGCTTTTCTGCATTCCTAAAGGCTCAGGATTATCCTACAGGACTTGAATTTGAGGATGATCGCTATCAAAAGCAACCTTTGGTTTCTATGCAAAATGGGGGAAAATCAATCCCATCTTCCGTAGATTTGTCGGTTTATGCTCCTTTTCCCAGACATCAGGGAACTATTTTTAGTTGTGTCGGTTGGTCAGTGGGATACGGTGCCTTAACTATGGAAAGAGCTATTCAAAATGGATGGACAGATCGTGTAAAGATCACAAATGAATCCTCATCAGCTCTATTTTTATACAACCAAATTAAAATTGGAAATTGTTCCAGAGGTGCCAGGATTTCTGATGCATTGGTATTTTTGCAAGAAAAAGGAGATTGCCTCGCTAAATATTATGATAAAAATCTGGATGATTGTGAACAACCAACCACACCAGAATTATTAAAAAATGCCAGTAATTTTAGAATTTCAGATTATGCTGCGCTTTTTGATGGTGAACTGGATAAAAATGACAAAATAAATAGAATTAAAAGAGCACTTGCTCAAAATAAACCCGTCGTCATCGGTCTTCGCATTAAGAATAATTTTTACAAATTAGAGGATGCAGCTTTCTGGCACCCTGATTTAGGTGATACCACTTATGCAGGTGGACATGCTATGGTCGTTGTAGGTTATGATGATAATTTGGCTTCTTTCCGCATTTTTAATAGCTGGGGACCAAAATGGGGAAAAAATGGTATGATATGGGTTAAATATGCTGAATTTGCAAAATATTGTAAATACGCTTATATCATTTATGTTGGACAGAATAAACCGATTCAAATCTCCGCAAGTCAGACTATTAAAACTTCGCCTGTAGTTGCCTCATCCAATGAAGTATTAACTGAAGGAAATTTGAATGAGTTACCCCTAAGAGATTTATCTGGAAAATTTAATTTTTTACGATTTACCGGCCAATTTAATGCCTATAGTGAGCCTGTTTTTGAAGAGGCAAAGGTACAGGGTGAAAAGAATATTTATACTTTGTCCAATAGAATATGGAAAGTTGGAGAAAAATTTCAATTACAGGTAGTTCCTTCCTTTTCAAATGGTTATATCTATGTATTTAGTGTAGATCCAAACAATAAAAAAGAAGTTCATTGGCCAAAAAATGAAATGTTTAATGAAAAATTCAGGAATGAATATCAATCGGGGCTTTCCCCATTTTCAGAGGGCGTAATTAAAATTCCAGATGCTCAAAGTGTTTTAAAATTGGCACATCCTGGTACAGAACATTTGATTATTTTATTTTCAGAAAAGAAGATTAATCCTCCTTTTATGAAATATTTGCAAGATAATCTTCAATATAGCGCATCAGAAAATTTATTTCAATCCTTAACAAAAATATTAGGAGAACATCAAATTCCTATCTCCGATGTGCATTTTGATAAAGAATTGATGCAATTTAAGGCCATTACGAGAAATCCTGGGGCAATTATTCCTATTGTATTGAAAATTTCAGTAAATTAGAATACCCTTTCGCAAAATTATATTTGTCATGAAGAATAGTTGTCTTTTCACATTCTTACTTATTTTAAATACTTTATGCGCACAACCAGCTCTTATAAGTTGGGAAGTAAAAGAAGGAAATAAAGGAGAGGATTTTTTTACCAAATCCATTCAACTTTCGAATGGTAATCTCGCAGTTATTGGGAACGTTTCATCTCCTGATGGATTAAAAAGATATGGCTTATTATCTCTTATTGATTTTAGTACGGGTAAAACTATTAAAAAAGTTACTTTCGGAAATCAAAATGATATTCAAATTCATGATCTGATAGAATTACCTGATGGTAATATTTTTATGGTGGGTTATTCCCATTTTAATAAAGTTATTTATCCCTGGCTGATAAAGTTAGATGCGTCAGGTAATAAAATAATGGAGAAAGTTTTACCATTGCCAGAGGGGACTATTTTAACATCCATACATTCAGATTTTGAAGCTGGATTTTATTTGACTGCCAAAATTAATAATGATGATATTTTAATTATTCATATCAATAAAGACGTCGATATTACTTGGAAAAAAGGGATTTCTTTAGGATCTTATGGTAATTTTAAAAAAGTAACTATTGGCCTGAATGGTCATATTTATCTTGGTGGAAATTCAAAAAAAGGGAATGGTCAAAATTTAGGTGATGTTTGGATCACCTCGCTTGATAAAAATGGGAATGAATTATGGCACAAATTTTTTGGAGGCAAATTATGGGAAGAATTAAATGATCTTATTACTCTTCAAGATGGGTCGATTCTATTTTGTGGTGAAACTAATTCCTTAGGAAATGGGAAACAAGATTTTTGGCTTGTAAAGTTAAATAGTAATGGTTTTTTACAGTGGGAAAGAACCTATGGTGGGAGAGAAGCTGATGTTGCCAGAACCATTTTACCCCTTTTTAATGGCAATATTTGGTTGGCAGGGTCCAGCTTGTCTTTATTGAATAAAAAAGGGGCTACAAAATTTGCTGCAAGAATCATTGAAATTGATGGCAGTGGAAACCTGCAATGGGAAGGTGATTATGGTGGTGACAACAATGATGACATTAATCATTTATATCAAATTCATGACGGAAGTGTTCTGTTTTCAGGTTGGACTGAGTCAAATACCCAAAGTCTCAAAGATGCCTGGATGGTTCGTTTTCCAGCTCCTGAAATGAACAGATTATTGGCAAAAGGTAATTTAAGGATTAATGAATCCAAAATTTGGTTAAATACGCTAGATGGACTATTAAAGCCTAATAATCAATCTTATATATCTTTTCAACTCAATAATCAGGAAGCAAATCAAATTGAAAATATTCGTGTTGATATCAATATGATAGATGGACAAAAGGGCATTAAGGTTAATCAATCTGTATTTGTTCAACCTTTACTGCCAAATACCAATAAGCAAATTAACATCCCAATTACCTCAGATGTTAATATTGAAACAAAGGATAATTTACTTGAAATAAAGGTCTATTCTGGTTCAGACTTAATAAAGACGGTTACTGGGGCAGTGAAATCTTTGAATCCAAAAGCTGCAACCCTTCGTTTTGTAAATACGAATACCGAAAAAGAAGGAGTGGATGAATTCAGCCCGCAAACGCTCTTTGTTGACATACAAAATGATGGGGACCTGCCAGCTACTGAGGTACAAATCAATTTTGTTCTGCCAAAAGGAATCTTAGCTTTAACTTCTACTGATGTCAAACTGGGTACAATTAATTCCAAGTCTTTAAAAAAAGCATCTTTTAGATTTCAAAAAACAGTTCAATTTGAAGGGAATGAAGTAGCCATTCAAATAAATGCACTTGATAATCAACTTACCAGAATTTCTAAAACAGTAACTGCCAGATTTGATGTCATTACAGCTAGTCAATCCTCAAATATTATTGTTTTTAATAATCCCAAAGCATCTCAGAAAAGGACAGATTGGAGTAATCCAACATTTAAACTTGAAGCCATGTTTGGCACAAGCAGTAATAATCTTAAACTTGGTGATGCCGTAGTTAAAATTAATGGGGTTATTCCTGAACGTTCAAAAATGGATGAGGAAAAGCTAACTCCTCCCGCCTCAAACAGTCAAGGTAATGCTATGAATTTTTATGATTATGAAAATGTAATCTCTCTGGTTGAAGGGGAAAATAGAGTGTTGATTGAACTAGTTACACCCAATGGTGTCATACAATCAAATGAAATGATTATTAACTATAAACCTAAACAGCCTAATCTGCATGTTTTAAGTATTGGTATTCCGCACCGAGATTTAAAATTTACTACCGTTGATGCTGAAAATTTTGCAAATGCCTTTCAAAATCAAACAGGTATGGATAAGGTATTTAATAAGATTTATGTTGAAAAAAAGAATACTAGGGATAATACACGTAATCTTGACATTCGTGCTGCCATGGAAGATCTTAAAAGGAGGTATAATACAGATATGATTGGTGGGAAGATTAATAGGGAAGATGTTCTGATTCTCTTCATTTCGTCTCATGGTAAGACAGATGATAATAACGATTTTAAAATATTAGCATCAGATTATGATACTTATGGTGATGTCTCAAATATTGATTATAAAAGAGATATTCTGGATATTTTAAATCAGATTGATTGTAAAAAATTTGTGTTTATTGATGCTTGTCATAGTGGTTCCGCTCAAGGCGCAAGATTAGTTAACCAGGCTCGGTTCGCTCTTGAGGAAATAAACGCGGCATATCCTGGACTTAATGTGTTGACCAGCAGTCAGGTGGACGAATTGTCTTACGAAGATGATTCCTGGGGAAATGGTGCTTTTACAGAAGCTATTTTGGAGGCATTTTCAGGTAAAACTTCAGTAAGTGGGTTAAGTCCTGATCCAGATGGGGATAAAATCATTCGTTTTGGTGAGTTATATGATTTTCTTCAGAAAAGAGTCCCCGCCATGGTTATGGAAAAGAAGAAAAGTAAGCAAATGCCTGCAAAAATGTCAAAAGGATTGGGAGATAATATTCCGTTATATCTACTTTATTAATCTTGGAAAATGAGAGCCTTTCTACTTCTAATGTCTCTAATTATCTCAAGTTGGAGTTTTGAATTAAAAGCTCAAACAACCTCTTGTTTTTCTGCGACATACGTTGCTAATCCAACTTGTCCTGGGGTAAAAACGGGTAATATTTCTTTAAATATTACAGGAGGCTCCGGTTCTTTTAATATTTTTTTTAATGGAAGTACCATAGCAACTACCCAAACTACCTTTTCAAATTTGTCAGCAGGAGCTTATTCTATTAGAATTTTAGATGCGAAGAACATAAACTGCACCCAAACAATTTCTGCAATCATAAATAATTATCTTGTTCCAACGGTTACAATAAATGGTAACAGTTCCTTTTGTTCAGGGCAAAATATTTCGTTAACTGCTACTTTAGATAAATTTTATTCAACCTCTTATTCTTATGCTTGGAGCAATGGTAATAAAGGTTCAACCATAAATTTTGTTCCAACTTCAGCAGGTTCCTATTCAGTTACGGTAACTGATGCTGCTGGTTGTAATGTTACTTCTTCAAAATCAATTACTCAGGTTTCTGGACCCAGCGTAAGTTTTTCTGGAAACTATACAAATTGTTCAGGTAAATCAGTGACACTTGTCCCAATAATTAATGGAGGAACGGGCCCTTATACTTATTTATGGGATGGCGTTATTTCATCTACCGCATCTAAGACGGTGAATCCAACATCACCTCAAACTTACTGTCTTACAGTAAGAGATGCTAATAATTGCACTGCACAAGCCTGTGTTGTTGTAAATCAAAGGTTCTTAAACGTTAACTTACCCACAGGCATATCAAAATGTCAGGGAGAAAATTATACGATAGTACCAACGGTTTCCAATTTTTCCGGAGCCTTAAGTTACCAGTGGAGCAATGGTTCTACAAGTTCAACCAATCCAGTGACCATTAATGCCACACAGTCTTATGCTGTGACGGTTACAGATGCATCGGGTTGTATTGGTACAGCTTCTACGTCTATAGGAATGAATACAAATCCTTCAGTTAATTTGCCAGCTACTATAGATGTGTGTCAACTTAATGCGGTGACGCTTGATACGAAATTAAGTACCACATCAAATACCTTTACATGGAGCACTGGAAGCACAGCTTCAGCTATTACCCTAACACCATCTTCCTCAACGAATATTTCAGTAACTGTTACAAATGCCAATAACTGTAAATCTGTGGCAGCCGTTAGTATCAATGTGAAATCTAATCCGTCGATTTCTTTACCTACTTCCCAAATCACTTGTGCAAATACATCATTTACTTTAACGCCTGC